>QHXD01000781.1 GCA_003223895.1 Acidobacteriota bacterium | reverse complement strand
CCAGAGGACATCTGGGTGACGGCAAACTTCAAGGAAACTCAATTGGCGGAGATGCATCCGGGACAGCCCGCCACTCTCTCTATCGATGCTTACGGGGGCCGGGTTTACGACGCACACGTCGATAGTATTTCTTCTGCGACCGGCGCCAGGTTCAGTCTTTTGCCGCCGGAAAACGCCACGGGGAACTACGTTAAGGTCGTGCAGCGCGTGCCGGTACGAGTGGTTCTGGACCAGGGACAGGACTCGTCGCACCAGTTACGACCGGGCATGTCGGTTGTGGTGAAGGTAAGGGTGAGATAGGTTTTCAATGACTAATTACTGATCAGTCATTTCGGACACGCAACAAAATGGCAGAAGACACCAATCCGGCCATCCCTCAAATCAACCAGTGGCTCATTGTTAATTCGGTGATGTTTGGAACCTTCATGGAGGTACTCGACACCACTGTCGTCAACGTATCCCTGCCGCACATCGCGGGAAACCTCTCGGCCACGCCGGCAGAAGCAACATGGGCGGGGATGGCTTGCCAACTATTTTGGCCGAAAACGGCTGTTGATGTCCGCCGTCGTGGGCTTCACCACAGCCTCGTTCTTCTGCGGCTTCGCGCCGAGCCTTGCGTGGCTTGTGATTTTTCGAATCATTCAAGGACTGACCGGCGGCGTCCTTCAACCGTTATCGCAGGCGGTGATGCTGGAGGCGTTTCCGCCGGCTCAGCAGGGAAAGGCGATGGGTGTATGGGGACTGGGAATCGTCGTGGCACCCATGTTAGGGCCTGTTTTGGGTGGATGGCTGACGGACAACTACTCCTGGCGATGGATCTTTTACGTCAACATCCCGGTCGGAATCGTTTCGATCATCATGACGAAACTTTATATCTTCGACCCGCCGTATATACGCAGGTCCGGCACGAGAGTCGACAAGTGGGGAATCGGAATGCTCGCTGTCGGGATCGGCACACTGCAGCTCGTTTTGGACAAAGGCCAGCAGGAGGATTGGTTCTCCTCCAGCTGGATCACCTCTCTGCTGATTCTTTCCTTCGTGATGCTCGCCCTTTTCATCGTTCATGAACTCCGAACAGCCGATCCAGTACTCCATCTCAGAGTCTTCAAAAACAGAACGTACTCCACCGGTGTCTTCCTGATGACCACGCTCGGCTTCGTTCTGTACGGAAGTCTCGTCCTGCTGCCTCTGTTTCTTCAAACCGTGCTGGGCTATCCGGCGATGGCAGCCGGTGTTGCAATGGCTCCCCGAGGTCTGGGATCTTTCATCGCGATGCCGTTGGTCGGCTTGCTGATTGCAAAGTTCGATCCGAGAAAACTATTGAGTTTCGGTCTGATTGGCGGGGCCATCTCGCTGTTCGTGCTTGGATCAATTAATCTGCAGGTCGGCTACTGGGATATCTTCTGGCCGCAATTTTTCCAGGGCCTCTCGATGGGCCTCATATTCGTCCCATTGACCACAGTCACCATGAGCCTGATAAAAAAGGAAGAAATGGGCAACGCGACCAGTCTGTTCAATCTCATGAGGAATCTCGGGGGAAGCGTCGGGATTGCCGTGATTGCAACTACGCTGAGCCGAACTACCCAGACTCAATTCAACATCCTCGGAAGTCACGTCAGCGGCTTCGACGCGAACGTCCGCATGTTGCTGGATCAGATACGAGGCGCCTTCATCGCTCGAGGCCTCGATTTCACTACCGCCAGTAGAGCCGCCTATGTCGCGCTATCCGGAACGGTGCAGAGACAGGCGGCCATGGTCGCTTTCGTTAATCTTTTTCGGGATCTGGCTCTTGTCTTCGCTATCGTTGTTCCGCTGGTGTTCCTGATGAAAAGACCTCGGCATACACAGCCTACCGGTCCCGTTCACTAAGAGGGGCCTTGCTTGTCCCTGCCTATCGTATATGCTGAACTAGATGGAAATCAGGCTTGTCATTTTCCTCGCCTTGATAAGCGTGACTCTCGTCACCAACACGCTGCTGATCTGGTTTGCCTACAAAGCACTCGCCGGTCTCACCTCCCGAATCACGGAGACGCTCGTGCAATTCGAGAAGAGTGGCCTGCCCAAGGCGTGGATCGGAACGATGGAAATCGCAGCAGAGGAAGCGCTGGAGCTTACCGAGGTCGCAAAACGGAGGATGGCGGAATGTGATCCGGTCCTGGAACGCGCTCAGCAGCAGTACGTGCATGCATTGGGGAAAGTGGATTCCAGGCTGGAGCAGGCAGGCAACGAACTTTCCAACGGGGCGCGCAAAGTACGGGATACGGTCTCGAAACCGGCATTCAAATTCGTCTCGTTAATCGCAGAGTTCACTCAGGCCGTGAATGCTATGCTGGAGGACGACGGCGAGAGTTGATCCAATTCCAGGCGGACGCGATAAGCGTATTCAAGTCGCTTTCACGGCTTTCCAGTCCAGCACTTCCTTTGCCCGATCTACGGCCGCAATAAGCTGAGGCGGGTCTCCCTCACGCCTCGCAGTTTCACGAACTTTGAAATCCCGCCCCGTTACTCGGCGCACAGCGTCGATCACCTCTCGCACCGAATACCCGTCTCCCGTTCCAAGGTTGATCGCCTGGGATTGAATCCGGCCTTCCATCAGTCCCTGGAGTCCCACAACATGGGCGCGGGCTAAATCGGAAACATGGATGTAGTCGCGAAGGCACGTACCGTCTGGCGTCGGGTAATCGGTTCCGAAGAGTTGAAGCTCGGGCCTGAGACCTGCAGCGGCTTGAAGGGCGAGAGGTATCAGGTGCGTTTCCGGATCATGATCTTCTCCGAACTCTCCATCCTTATCCGCCCCCGCTGCATTGAAATAGCGCAGAGAAAGGTACTCGAGACCGTGCGCTTCGTGGAACCATCGCATGGCGCGCTCAAACGCGAGTTTCGAGTCGCCGTACGGATTGATCGGATTTTGCGGGTGATCCTCCCGGATCGGCATATGTTCGGGCGTTCCGTAGGTTGCGCAGGTGGATGAAAAGATCAAGTGCTTGACGCCACGCTCCCGCATCGTTCGCAGGAGATTGAGACCACCCACCAGGTTTACCTGGTAATACAACTCGGGCTTTTGC
>QHXD01000790.1 GCA_003223895.1 Acidobacteriota bacterium | reverse complement strand
CTGACATACCCCGATGGAAATCTGTCCGCTTTTTGATCACGCGGCTACCGCGAATCGCATGAGCAAGTCGGTACCGGGAAAGCGAGTCTCGGTATTATTCAGGGTTTCGCATAGGGCGGCAAGCGCTTGAGATCGATGGGGAGAACTGAGCGGCGAGAGCGTGATCTGCAATTCGTTGCCAATAGGTTCAAGTGCGGCGGTGGACTGCAGTGCGCTCTGGATGAGCGTCCGGCCTTCGTCGTCCGCCCTGGCATAGTGCGGACGAATGAGATTCACGAGGTCACTCTCAATCTGGTAGGCAACCAGTTTGAGGACGTTGGTCAGATGTTTTCGTTCCGTCGAGAGCTTGACGAGCTTCTGGTTGGGCTGTGCTTGGGCTAGTGGGACTCGCGATGGAAGGGACTTCTGTTGGGTGACGAGTTCTGTGATGCGATCGGTGGCCTGTTGGATTTCCTGATGGATCTTCTTCTCGGCCTCTGAGAAGGCGCGCATCGTCGAGGTGCGGCCTTCGAAATAATCGATGAACACCGCGCCATAGGTTTCCTTGATTTTGCTGAGCTGGGCACGCGTCTTGCGCAATTCCTTGTCGACGGCCTTGCGTGCGGGATTGGGAACAGAACGCTCCGGATCATCGGGTTCCACCTGATAGTCCGAGAGCGCATCGATCAGGAATTCCTCACGCATGTATTTGAAGAAGTTTTCCTGGCGCCAGCGTTCGAACATCCTGTAAGCGACGACGATATCGCGCAGATCCCATCGGCTCGTTACGACGGGCGTCTGTTTGCCCGTGTCGGTCAGCCGCGTTACTTGACGCAGACGGAGTTTGCGTTTCAGGAACCGCACCGGTTGATCGTGCAGGCGATACCTGATGGGGTGTCCGTCGAGCTTGGCCTTGCGCCAGACGAACCGCTTTTCGGCGATGCGCCGCACGCGGCCCTTGCGGTAGGTCATCAAGTCAAAACCCATGGCCAGCAGCTTCTGAAAGAGTTTGGGACTCCATCCTCCACGATCGAAGACGAGCGTGATACGCCGGCGGGGGCCGATTAAATTGCGGATCTCTTCGAGGATGGGGACCAGCATGCGGGTCATCGCAGCGTTGGCCTCCGCAGTCACCACAAAGAGGGGTTCTCCCTTCTGATCGTTGACCCAGTAATCGGTCGTCGCAGGGACCGCCAGGCGGGCTCGGGTCAGATAGCCTTTCGGGATGGTGTGTTTGCCGTGATAAGCGCGAACATGGCCATCGAGGTAAAGGAAGCCCAACACGCGGCCTCGTTCCTCAACACGTCGCCGAGCGAGATCGCGGCCGAATTGTTGGCCGGCCTTGCGTGAAGCCAAGCGCGTCAGTTTGCGGCGCAGCGTCTTCACTTCAGGCAGGCGGTCCAATCCGATGATGCGTCCCAGGTCATTGGGCGCATACTCCTTCAGAGTTTCAGGCCGAGGGATTCGGAGTAATGCCAGGAGAATGTAAGTGACCACTGTGGTGCGTAATCCGTAGAAAGCCGGACCGATTGTGCGGTAAATCTTGTGAGCCACCGATAACACGCCGCTTGCAACGAGGGGCGGAACCGCCAGCAAGACACCGGCTCTGGGGAGACTGTCAGCATGGGCGAACACGGGCGCGGCATCCTCGATCAATCCCAGCGCTGCCAGAAGGCGGTCCATGTTCCGGTCCAAAGGATTTGAATCCAAGCTGACCAGCGCCGGCTCCATGTCCTGATTTCTTCCCGGCTGCGGCTCTGATGCAGCCACCAATCCAGGCTTGGGGTTGCCCATCGGCTGCTCCGCAACGTCAGGCCTTGGCACCGCACCACCATGGGTCTGCTCCTGAAACAGAAGACCCCGTTCATCAGGTTCTGGATTGGGCCGCCATCCCAGCCGGCGAAGCCGCTTGCGGATCGCCTTCTCCGACAACCCCAGCTTGCCCGCAATCGTACGGTTGCTGGCTCCTTTTGTTTTCAGGTGCAAAATCGTTTGGTCGCGTCTACGATCTTTCGCATTCTTGAAACCAGCGGGCGGCCGTCCCGGTCCCCGCACCAAGGCGCTTATCCCTCCAGCATGGAAGCGCTCCTGGTAACGGCGGAGACTCCGGGCAGAGCAGCCGAATGACCGGGCGATTTCGATTTGACTCGCGTATTCGGATTCCCACAGCGTGATCATCGTATACGCCTCGGCAGCCCGATCTCCGATGTCGTAGTGCGCGAACACGACGCCATGAACAGAGATGACTCGTTCTGTTCCCTCGGTTCGGAAACCCACATGATCGTTGACATAGACGGTGCCGCTTGGAAGAGGAGGAAACGACAGAAGCTCCTTCTGTTCGGACATGGCTGGCGATAATGCCAGACATGTCGACAGCAAAAAGCGGACAGGTTTTGGTCCGCACTCTTAACGATGGCATTCCCTCGATTGTGTCCTTTTCGATGCCGCCGCCGAATGGCTGAAACCTACGCCAGCACACGATTCCTTCCACAAAAAGCGGACAGGTTTTGGTCCGCACTCTTCTGACGACCTTGTCCACATTTACAACGCCGCCGATGAGATCATCACTTCATGCCCAGTACTCTCGCCTGCTCATTTCTTATTCCTCAAAGCAGGCAATTGTGCCGTTTAATGACTTAAGATTCCTCGAGCGACCGCCGCAACACAGGCCCCATCAGGGTTTGCCGTGAGTTACCTTGTCGTTCAACATTCTCGGAAATCGGAAATACATGGGC
>QHXD01000789.1 GCA_003223895.1 Acidobacteriota bacterium | reverse complement strand
TACGGAATCACCGCAATGGCGCTGATTACGGCCAATGCGCCGACTGCGCCCGGAGACGAGCCGAAGTTGCAGACGGCAGCACAGGTTTTTCCGAAGTAGTGGCGAAACGCTCGCAGATTTCTCTGCGTCCTCTACGCGTCGTGTCGAGAGTTCAATGAAGAAGAGCACGACAAAGCGTTGCAGTCCGTTCTGTATCCATACCTCTATTGTGAAAAAGTCGCTAGTGTAGTGTCCAAGATTTAACTGGACAGTCCGGTTGCTCCTTAGTGCATCGATTCAATGCGACGGAGTTACGCCGAGTGTCCAGTTATTTATTGGACACTACACTAGCGACAATCTGCTCCCAATGTCTGGTGAGGAAATCTTTCCATGTCGTTTTCCGGCTCCGTTCTGGCGCTGGTTCGATGCCGTGCGGTTTTGGAATCTCGGCAATCGTGTTGTGGGCCAGCACGTGTCCAAGGTTAGCCAATGCTCCCTCAATTCGGCGATAGCCCCAGTTTCGATTTTCCTCCGCCATTCGAGTGACAAGCGCAGCGACCTCGGTGGCGGTTCGTGGACGGCCGGGAGTACGGTGGCCGCTTCCATCGTATTTCTTGGCGATCAGTCTCCGGTGCCAGGCTAACAGTGTTTCCGGAGTCACTATGGTGGCAACCTGAGCCAAGAGTCTCCGTCCCAACTTTTTCGCCTTCGCCGCGAGTCGCCGGCGTTGGTCGTCACTGAACCGCGGTCGGCGATTGCTAATTTGTTTTCGAAGGACTCGATTCTCCTCGATAAGATAGTCGATGACATGCTGTTGATGCTGGTTCATCCATCCAGCGATCGAAATGACCAGAAATGAAAATGGATCTAGTGCCGGTCGCATCCGTCCATCCTACACGCGATACCCACGCAACCGGTGATCCATGGCGTGAATGAGATCGAGTTACTGAACACTACGGGGACGACTGCCTGCGGGTGAACGCTAGCCTAGACTCGGCGCGTACCGGAGCTTCGATATAGAATATTAATCAACGGAGGTAGGAGGAATGAAGACAGCCAAAGAAGAGGCTCGCGAGCTTCTTGAAAAGCTTCCCGACGATGCCTCGCTTGACGACATTCAGTATCACATCTATGTCTGCCAAAAGATTCAGAAAGGTTCAGATGCCGCAGAGCGTGGAGAGGTGATTTCCCAACAGGAGGCTGAGCGACGGATGACCCGGTGGCTCGAGAAGTAAATTGGGCTGATCCGGCGTGGGATGACGTGGAGAATGCTGCAGGCTACATCGCACGGGATTCCAAGTTCTACGCGGCTGCCTTCGTTGAGCAGATTAAACAGGCCTTTGAGGAGAGCCGGCCTGTACTTAAGACTTGGTCGTTACGGTCCCTTGGTTGCTAAGTCGCGTTACCGGACAAGTGACCGGCACGCGCACACCACTGCGGCGGTTACTAAAGGCGACTACTCGTTACCTGTCCGGCGCCTTACGTGAGAGAAGCCGTGTTGGAAGCGCTTAACGAAATCCCTGCAGAAGTTTGGCCCCCAAAAAATAGACATAACCTGTGACTACCCTCGCAGAGGGGTATTGGATTCTGTTCCAACAGTCGTCACCATAATTCGGAACTGTCCTCACCAGGCCCAGGCATACGCATCATTTCGCGGATCGGCGCCGGCATGAAGCACGCCCGTTTTCGGATCGATGACGATCACGGCCATTTCGCTCATCGACCACGGACCACTCACTCGCAACTTATGCCCTTTGGCGATCAGTGCTTGTTGCACTTTCTCGCCGATACGCGACTCGACGCCGAGGTCACCCGGATACATCGTGTGTGGGAACGGCGATGCGGGGAAACTGCGCGTCGACCAGCGTGGGGCTTCGATTGCCTGCTGGACGTTCATGTCGAAAGTCTACGATGTTGAGAAGCGTTTGAACTGTGCCCATGAGCTGATCGTCAGCTCCGGGACTTCCCATCAATCCGTAGGGTTGGCCATCCTTCATGATGAGCGTGGTTGCCAGTGTACTGCGTGGACGCTTGCCAGGGGCCAGGGCGTTCGCTTCCCCAGGAACCAAGGAGTAGTAATCGCCCCGGCAATTGAAGATAAATCCCAAGTCGGCCATCACGACGCCCGTTCCCCAACCGCTGTGAAGGCTGGGCATGAAACCGATCATGTTGCGATTACTGTCGATGATGGCGATATAGCTCGTATCGCCGTCGTGGCTGGCGTTGCCGTCGAGGTTGACAATCGTATCCTTGAACAACGCCGCTTGCGATCCCTTCATGAATTTTTCCGGGTTCCCGGGACGGAGTTCTAATGATGCGTGATTCGGATCGATGAGTTTTCTCCGCTCCGCCGCATATTCTTTTGAGAGCAGTCCCTCGAAGGGGATCTTGATGAAGTCCATGTCGCCAAGGAACTTCTCACGATCGGCAAAAGCAAGTTTGAGCGCTTCAGTGCTGGTATGAATGTATTCGGCGCTGTTGTGTCCCATCGCCTTGAGATCGAAGCCTTCGAGCATGTTTAAGAGAATTAATTCGGCAGGACCCTGAGTGTTCGACTTGTTTTTA
>QHXD01000788.1:2623-3090 GCA_003223895.1 Acidobacteriota bacterium | reverse complement strand
CTGAAGATGTTTCTGTCCGCAGTCTTCATGGCTCTGTTCGTCCGATCGATTGGAGGATCACGAACAGGCGCGATCTTTTCCGCAATTGTCTTCGCCTCCTGCGGTTTCATGACCGCGTGGCAGGGGACGCCGATGAGCGACGCTGCGCTCTGGCTTCCATTGATATGCTACGCGGTTCAGCGCCTTCATCGTGACCGGTCCACCATATCGCTCGCGCTTGCGGCCTTTTCGTTCGCCATGCCTGTTCTGGCCGGCCATCCGGAAACCGCTTTTCATGTGACGCTGACGGGAACCGCCTGGGCCATTGTCATCTGGGCCTCGTCGATCAACCTGCGCGGCCGGAGCTTCGATACTGGGTTCCTGGTGTCGTTCACCCTGGTTGGGCTTCTGGCGCTGGGAGTCGCTTCGATTCAAATGATCCCCACGGTCGAATGGGTGGGGCAGATGGGCGATACTCTGGGAGCCAG
>QHXD01000788.1:0-2557 GCA_003223895.1 Acidobacteriota bacterium | reverse complement strand
GCATACCTCGGAATGATTACGCTCCTGGCGGCGTCACTGGCCCTGTTTCATAGAGCGAGGACAGCCGTTCTTTTCCTTGCCGTGCTCACCATCGTTTCCTTTGGTATCGTTTACGGGATCGAGCCGCTGAACTGGATATCGCTGCATATACCCGTCTTGAATGGGATAAAAAACAAAAGAATGATCCTGCTGGGAAGCTTCGGCATAGCCATCCTGGCGGGTTTGGGCATTTCGGCGCTCGAAGAGGAGACGCGCTTTTCCGGGCGCAAGCGGCTTCTGGCAGTGTGTCTTCTTGCGGTGCCCTTCCTGGTGGGTTTGGTGCTCGCCTACAAACTTCAGCTTTGGACGGAATTCAAGATCGAGGTCATGCGGCGGCCTTCGTTTTCGCGAACGCTGTTGCTGGTGGGCGCCGTTTCAATTCTCTGGAGATTATGGGGCGGTCTTCGAGGCCGCCTGTTTCCGATCGTGACTTGCGGCATCGTGATGTTCGACCTCGCGACCTTCAGTTACGGCTATGCAGGATTTGGCCGGCCCGCCGACATATTCCCGCCTTCGCCTGTATTTGATTTCCTGGCGAAGAATCTTGATCCCGCGCGCTTTCGCGTCGCTCAACTCGGTTCGCCCTACCTGATCAACGGCAACATGATGTACGGCATTTCGTCTGCCGACGGTTTTGAAGCTCGTTTGACGCCCGAGCAACGAACCTTTACCTGGGATATCGCTGAGGATCGGATGGAGAGCATCTACTTCAACGGCGCCAATCTGCTGAAATGGCGGGATCGCAGGTTCGACCTCCTGAACGTGAAATATCTCGTGGTGACGACGCGTACACCAGAGTTCAAAGCGGTCTCCTCGAGCCCCCGTTTTCAGCTCGTGTTCAACAATGGATACGCAGCGATTTTCGACAACAAGTCCGTGCTGCCGAGGGCCTTCGCTGTTCCCGCCTCGGGTATCGAGATCTATGAGGACAGGAACGAGCAGCTCGGACGTCTGCGAAATCCTGCCTTTAACCCGGAACAATCCGTCATTCTGTCCCAGCACCTGCCTTCGCTCGTGGCGCCCGGCGACTCTGCTGTGCCCTTCACGAGCAAGGTCGAAATGACCGACAGCCAGGTTAACGAAATTGCGTTTCGTACCGAGGCTTCGAAACCGGCTTTCCTGGTGTTGAGTCAAACGTATTACACGGGCTGGAAAGCGACAGTCGATGGCGCAGAGATCCCTGTTGTTCACGCCAATATTGCACTCAGCGGAATCCCGCTACCCGCCGGCAGGCACGATGTCCGCTTCCGATTTCAGCCATGGAGTTTCAGGGCCGGGGCCTGGTTGACCTTCATGTCGACGGTAATCATCGGCGGACTACTCGTTAGCGGCTTGCGTTCTCAGCGTCGACATGAACAATGGGTGAAACCTTTAGCGGCGGTTTCGGGGCTCGCTGCAATAGCTGCAGCGGTTATCGTGCTGGGGGCGTCGTCAGCCGAAGATCGGAGCACCAACTTTCGCGCCAGCCAGATTCCTGTCGAGATTGGAGATAAGCCTGCTTCGATTAAACCCATCCCAGGCGATGCCGGCATGTCGGGCCACGCTCGCCTTGATATTGGCGAAACGCCGGGAGCGTTCGGCTTGAGTTTATTCGCTTTTAACCTGGCTTACGCCGAAGCAAGCGAAAGCGTGATCCCTGCGACGTCGCCTGTAACTACAGGACTGCTTCCGTTCCGTCTGGACAATAAATACAAAACGGCTATCGCGATCTCGAATCCAGGTAACTCTTCGACTAACGTGAAGTTCTCGGTTAAGCCCGATGACTCGCCGGCCGGCTTCGACATACCGGCGAACGGACAGGTTTCGGTATTCCTCGACCAATCACCTTTTAACGTTAAAGAGCAGGCCGGGACACTCCACTTCGAGTTCACGGCGCCCGCCGCCATCTCCGCCTTGCTGACCTATCAAGATGGCAGGAGCCCGTTCCTGATGGCACCGTTGCCGATCGCCTCGCCGGATTCTGTTCACAACCGGCCGGCGTACATCCCGTATGTTATGCGGGGAGATGGATGGTCCGTCGAACTCATACTGGTCAATCCAACGACGAAGCCGCTGACAGGACATCATCGCTGGTATAGCGCCGCAGGGAACCTCACAGGCGACGTCCCGTACTCGATTCCTCCTCAGACCAGTCTCATCTACAAAGATACAAGTTCAGAAATCTCGGGCCCCGGTTGGATCAATGTCTTGCCGCAGGAAGGGCAATCAGCCGCGCAGGTCACCGCAGTCTTGTTCAGACAGCAAGACCTGGAGTCGAGTTTGGTAACCATATCCGGTACAGACGCTGTGTCGGATGCGTCCCTCTATGCGGCAGTTCCGGGATTACTGAACACGGAGATTGCGATAGCGAATCCTTCCGGGAAGACGGCGCTGGTAAGAATAGGATCAGACTTCTCAGTCCCTGCCGGCGGTGTATTGGTTGTACCCGCGCCTGCATTACCTGTCGTGCACGTAACCCGTGCGTCGCCTGTAGCCGTGGCGGTCCTGCGGAACCTGACGAATCCCGGGAATCCTCGTC
>QHXD01000787.1 GCA_003223895.1 Acidobacteriota bacterium | reverse complement strand
CAGAAGAACGGATCGGGTATTCCTATTCATGTTCCCTGCAGAGCGAGGCAACGCCCGATCTGAATTAGATTGTCGGCAATCACACTGAGCCCGACCCAGCGCTGCATGCCGTGGAATCCGCGATACAGGCAGCGGCGCATACCGTGTCTCCGTTTCAGTACGCTGATGCGACCTTCGCATCCTGTCCTCCACCGTTGCCCACGACGAAACCAGCGTTGCCGGTAAAGACGTTTGCGTTCTGCACTCTGGGTGTTCCGATTGGGCACCGAAACCCATTTCACTCCCATCGCCTGGGCGGCTTTCTCGTTCTCCCACGAATAAAATCCCGCGTCAGCAGCGACCCCGCTGGGTACCCGTCCAAATTTCCGTCGGTGCACCTGGATCGACGGGAGTAACAACTTCGAGTCATCGGGTCGCTCCGCAAACACCTCGAAGTGGGTGATCATCTGATTCTCGGCTTCTTGAATCTTCACCAACTTGCCAAACTCGGTCGGCTTGTTCGCCTTGCCCTTGCGAATGATCTCCGTGTGCGGCTCGAACACGCTCACGATCTTTTCCTGGGACTTCGTGATTCCTGCGAAGATCCGAAGCTTGGTCTGCTTCACCACCTGCTGTACCCGCCCCATCATTGTTTCCAGCGATTCCGCCAAACTCTCCAGGGGAAAGCGACGATGGCGCGGCACTTCTTTCACTTCTTCTAATACTCTTTGCGCCTGGTTCACAACCTTCCGCGTTAAGCTCAGCAGCTCCCGATACTGCTTCTTCCTCCGTTCTTCTCCTTCTTCCCCGCGGTACCGCGTCGCCAAAGCAATCGCCATGACCCGCTTGCGTACGCTACGCATACGATCCCGAACCTTCCGTTTCAGACCTCCCGATTTTGCTTCGATTTTCTTCATGGTGCGCGTCAGCACCCGGGTGCCGTCGCCCAGCAAGCTACTGTCGGTGGGGTAGTGGATATTGGTTTCCACCACCGTCGTATCCACTCGCAGCTTCCGTCCCCGCGTCACCCCGTGCTCGTGGGCTAACTCCACGATCCGCTCGTGCAACCCCGCAATCACGGCTGTCCCGATCAGTTGCCCCAGCCGCGCCAGCGTCTTGGCATCCGGTACCTTTTCATCGCCGATTCGAGTGAACGCTCGGTAGACCAGATTGGCCCGTACTTCTCGCTCCAGCATTTCATAGCTCCAGTTCCGAATGTGTTTCAACAGCAGAAGACGCAACACCACCTCTGCCGGCGTTTGCATGCGACCACGGCTGCGGCTCTGCGGATAGCGCTCGCCCTGCGTTTCATAAACCGTGTCCAGCAGCTGCTCGTCCTGCAGCAGATCGTCGACCAGCCGCATCCACGGCTCCCACAAGTCTTCGATATCCTCCGCCAAACCTCGGTTCCACAGCGACGGTTGTTGGTGACATAGTTTGATCATGGCGCCATCGTAAGAGTCCTTCCCCCTTAAAACAATATGCCCTGAAAATGTTTTATTACTTTCTTGAATACACATGATGAAACCGAGCATCCTGACACTGAGCCTTGAGTTCCACGTCAGCATTTACCGGCATCCCGTGCCTCACTTTTGCGACGGAAAGTAGCTAACACTGGTCTCAGCGATATCATGGCAAGATTTTTAAGCGCTCCGCAACACAGTTCGATGGTGACGTTTACAGCGGCGGGTGTGATGGAACTCTCAGCTGGAGAATGGCGCCACCTGATGGAGGTTAACGTAATGAGGCGTTTGCCCCGTTGTTCCATTTTTCGTATTAGAGCTGAAAACGACCAGAACTCGGCTGGTTGAGCTTCCTGTCGGATAATAAAGTCGCTTCCGAATCTTCATCAACAGTGGTTCCGCTGATGCGCCCCTGAGTTGCGCCGCTGAATTAGTGTTTACTATGTGGGACTGAGCGATAGCGAGAATTGTTTCCTACTTCAACCCATCGACAACGTAGAGGTCTGAGGTGATGCGCTGATAGTTGTACACGTAGCTTTTGAGATTGCTTGAGAAAGTCGGGGAACCGTTTCCAAAGAGCCCCGTGGGATCCGCCGGCATGAACGGTTTGAGTAGTTTGCGTTCTTTGGAGGTCAAATTGATCACGAAAACGCGAGCAGGAATCTCCCTGCGACCGACTAATAGGGCTTTTGCGTCCGCAGTCCACTGCAATGGTTCTTCGCCAGGCTGAGTGTTAGGAACTAGAAAAGACTTGCCTCCTGAAACCATGTAAATCGTAATATGGCCCTCCGGATCACGCGCCGCTATTTGCTTGCCGTCTGGCGAAATGCATTGACGACGCCTTACCATCGCGCCTTCCGGGCCGAGGGCTTCAGCAGCGCCACCTTCGCTGTTCAGGACCCATAGCCCCAATCCATGTCCCGATTGACTTCCCACTAGAAGAATGTGTCGATTGTCCGGGAAAAAGAATGCGCGCTGAGCCTGGACGTCGCCGGTGGAGATCGTCGCAGACTCGCCGGCGCCGATCGGCAACTTTAGCAGAGCGCGCTGGATTT
>QHXD01000783.1 GCA_003223895.1 Acidobacteriota bacterium | reverse complement strand
AGTGCGCGCTCGATATGTTCGCGGTTCGGATGCAGCCGGTCCAGATTCCGATATAAGGCCTCGTCCTGGAGTTTGGAGAAATCGTGCTTCAGGATGTCTCCCAAGGCTGTGCGTCGAATCCAATCCGGATCGGCAGGCTATGTTTACGACGCAGTGAGTAATCGTCTACAACGCACTTCCACGATCGCGGGGATACCAGCCCAGACCTTTCTATTCGATTCGAACGATCGACTGAACACAGATACCTACGACAACAACGGCGATACGCTGGCTTCCGGCACAGATATATTCACTTTCGATTCTGAGAACCACCTGATCACCAAAAACGGTAGTCAAGTCCGCATCGTTTACGACGGCGATGGAAATCGAGTTTCTAAAACCGCGGGCGGCATTACGACGCGATACCTTGTGGACGAGCGCAACCTGACCGGGTACGCCCAGGTCCTGGAAGAACTTTCAGGTACGACCGTTCAGCGGGTGTACACCTATGGCCTCACTCGCATCAGCGAGAGTCAAGCGGTTGGAACCAGTTTCTATACCTATGACGGGCATGGCAATGTCCGGCAGCTGTCGGATACCAGTGGTGGAATCACTGACCGTTATGATTACGACGCCTTCGGGTTGCTGCTCAGTTCAACGGGTACGACTCCCAACAATTATCTGTACACCGGTGAAGAATTTGATAGTGCGCTCGGTTTCTATTACCTGAGGGCCAGGTACTACAGCAACTCTACAGGCCGCTTTACAACAGGCGATCCTTTCGCCGGCCGCATAACGGATCCAGTGTCGCTCCATCGGTATCTTTACGCGGCAGACAATCCAGTCAATCTGGTTGATCCCGGTGGCCGTCAGTTCGATTTGCCGTCTTTGATGGTGACATCAGCCATCTACAGCAGCCTGGCCGGCATGGTCGTGGGTGGTATATCGAATGGAGTCAAAGGTGCGATCATCGGTGGCCTTGCCGGGCTGGTTCTGGGCCCCATCACGACCATGGGCCCACAATTCGACAGGAGATAATGGGACAGGACACAAGATCCATTCTCGATCATCGCATCGATCTTTCAGCTCCAGAGGCGATTCGGGAGAAGTTGGAAGAAACGACTGCCGGGCTATTGAACGCGTTGGAGACGGTGTCACTCGTCCGAACATCGTCTCCCATTGAACACTGGGAGGTGAGGCCTTCTTCGGTACTATTCCCAAATGTTCCGTCGGTACGGCTTCTCGGTCCATACAGCTTTGTGATCGATATTTTTCCTAAAGCGATCGTCATCGGATCCTGGCTGCGATGGAAAGAGTTTGTTCGTGGCGACCATGTCAGGGATGAGTACCGGCGGATCATTCGCGCATTCGCCGCCGTGTTTCATTCGACATATGTAGTGTACTTGCCGGACAGTGGCCTAAAGGCGGCCGAAGAGATGCTCAACCAGGTCTACGAGGGCCGCATGCCGGATACCAATGCTGAACTCTTTCCACTCGAGGCGGAGGCAGCTGCAGGCCGTTTGCACCTCGACTCGTGCTACGTGGAGTATTTGACTACCTGACGATCAAGAAGCCGGGAATTGCTTCGAAAAACCTTGAACTCTGCAAGTTCGCCTGTAGTATAGGGCGCAACCAATATATTTCCGAAAAAATCAGGTTTTGATTCCCGAAGACGGCTCCCACGTCTTTCGCTGAGGAGGTCGCATGCGATTGAACATTCGAATGATTCTTATCGCTCTCGCCGTCGTGGCGACAACAGGCTTGAGTTTCGGTCAAAGAACCACGGCTACTTTCGCTGGAATCGTTGTCGATCCCACGAGTGCGGTACTACCCGGCGCAGAAATAGAAATAATCAATGAAGGCACAGCGGCCCTGACGCAGCAAGTGACCCGCGAGACGGGAGAATTCGTCTTCAACTTTGTACCTGCCGGCACGTATACGCTCAAGATCACTCTGCCCGGATTCAGGACCTACGAAAGCCTCGGCATTCCTCTTGGCGCGGCGCAGAACATCCGGCGGACCTACACTCTTCAGGTCGGCAACATTACCGATAACGTGACGGTAACCGGGGAAGCGCCGCTGGTGAATACGCTCTCGACCGAGCAGCGAATGAGCCTGGGAACAACGGAGATCAAGAGTCTGCCCATGGTGAACCGCAACATCACAAATGTTCTCGAAGTCGCGACGACAGGGTTGACCAGGTCCGATCCGGTTGCCGGCGGCCAGGGCATGACTCGTTTCCGCATGAACGGACTGGGCGCGAGTTCGTTTGGTGTCATGACGGACGGAGTGGATTCCAATGCCAACCCCGGCTCACCATCGATGGGGGAATACGGAGGCAGCGCCAAGATCGATCAGATGAGCACGGAGTCGTTTGCCGAGGTGCAAATCATCAAGGGTGTGATGCCTGCCGAATACGGTTCGGCCATGGCGGGGACGGTGAGCCTGATTACCAAAT
>QHXD01000018.1 GCA_003223895.1 Acidobacteriota bacterium | reverse complement strand
AGTTCGGCGAAACATTTCGTGTGAGCGACCACCCCGTCTGCGCCGCATCGGAATGGGATCTTTTTTTACTGGCGCAGCCACCCCTCCTGTTCCAGGAGGGGAGAACCCTCGCCTCACGATCATCACTCACCCGAGAAAAAGTTTGTCCAAAAAAAGCTCTACACACTTGTGTTTTTCATCGCCCGCCGGTAGAACTCTTCAATCCGAGGAACAACTCGCCGGATATCGAAATTTTCTTCAACGTGTGTGCGGGCCTGTCTGGTGATATCGGATCTCCGTTTCCCATCCGCGGTCATGCAACGGATGCCGTGTGCGAGCGCTTCCGGATTGCGAGGTGGAACGAGAATTCCGTGGAACCCGGACATCATGATCTCGAGCGGGCCGCCGCGGTTGGTTGCAACGACGGGAACACCAGCGGCCATCGCTTCCAGCAGCACGATCCCAAACGGTTCTTCCCAGGAAGGCACAGCCAGCACATCTACGGCTTCGAAAAAATCGGGCAGTGAGACGAAGCCCGGAAAGTCCACCTGAAGGCCGGCGGCCTTCTCTTTCAACGCCTCGACATATTTCCGATCGCCCTTTCCGGCAACAATCAAGCGAACGTCCGCGCCGAGCTCGCGCACCGCTTCGATCGCGTCGTCGTGGCCTTTGTGCGGCGAAATCTCTCCGAGCAGTCCCACGGTCAACGGGCTATGCAACGGATGCGGACGATATTCAAGTTTCTCCACGTCCACCCAATTGGGAATGACAGCCGACAGCTTCGGCGACAGCGGCTGGAGCGTTTTGAGGATCCGCGAAGTTGTTGCGATCCAACCATCCACCCGGCGATAGAGCCCATGCACTCGGACGCGGTACAGAAGGTGGCGTGTAAAGATGACTTTCAATTTGCGAATGCCCCACGCTGCCGCCGCGCAAATCGTGTAGTCGCGGGCGACGTGGGCGTGCAGGATATCGACCGATCGTTTCTTGAGGATTCTTCTCAGTCGCAGTGCGGTGAAAATGTCTCCGGAATTGATGAAGGGCAGTTTGATATCCGGATGGAGGGGGCCGCTGCTGCGCCCTGCAACGAGGACTTCATGGCCGCGTTCGCGAAGCGCTTCTACCAGTTGGAGTACATGGGTTTCGCCACCGCCAAGGTCGCGCGCCGAACTAACCTGCAGAATGCGCATTGCGGGATTCGAAATCGGATAGAAGTTCAGATCTGCTGACCGTTGCGGTTCCAACTTTGCCGACGACAATGCCCGCGGCATGATTCGCCAGTATGGCGGATTCCTCCATCGTCGCGCCGCCGGCCCGGGCCAGCGCCAGTGTCGCGATAACTGTGTCGCCGGCGCCTGTCACATCGAAAACTTCCCGCGCGAAGGTCGGCAGATGCTGCGATCCTGAACGATTGAACAGCGACATTCCTTCTTCCCCGCGGGTGATCAGCGCATATTCGCATTCAAACTTTTGAAGGAGCATACGCCCGGCTTCTTCCAGCGCCTCCTCATTTTCGATGGCGAGCCCGGTCAGCAATTCGGCTTCATGCTGGTTCGGCGTAATGAGGGTGATTGGCCGATAGTAGTCGGCATGGTGAACCTTGGGATCGAGAAACACCGGGACTCCTGCGACCTTTGCCTTCGGGAGAATTGCGGCAAGCAACTCGCGGTTGATGACGCCCTTGTCGTAATCCGAAATAACAATGGCGCTTGCCTGGGGCAGATTTCGTTCAAACGCGGCCGCCAGGTCCGCAGTAACTCCAGAGGAGAGAGCCAGCCGGCTTTCCCTGTCCGTGCGAACCACTTGCTGGCTGTGCGCGAGAATACGAGTCTTGAGCGTTGTTGGCCGATCGTCGTGAAAGAGCCCTGAAACGTCAATCCCCGATTGCTTCAATAAATCGTGTACCCGATCGGATGCGACGTCGCGCCCAAGAACTCCGATCGGAATCGGCGTTCCATCCAATGCCCGTATGTTTGCAGCCACGTTGCCTGATCCGCCCAGCCTGTACGTCTCCTCGAGGACCTCGACAACAGGAACCGGCGCCTCGGGGGAAATCCGGCGCACTTTACCCCAGATGAATTCGTCGAGCATCACGTCGCCGACAATGACGATCTTCCTGCCTGCGAATTGATTCAGAAGTTGTTCGACGCGAGTACGATTGAGAGTCATCGTTGAAAGTTTGTGGAGGAAGTTAAGGATTCGAGAAACGGATTCCCCTCCTGGGACAGGAGGGGTGGCTGCGCATTAAGAAGATTTCGCGAAGCCTCCTTTGAAGGCGCAGACGGGGTGGTCAGTTCGGCCAAACATTTCGTGTGAGCGACCACCCCGTCCGCGCCTTTCAATGGAGGCTTCGCAGCATTTTTTTTATGGCGCGTCCACCCCTCCTTTTCAAGGAGGGGAATCCGCTTTCCGAAACTGTTCGTAACTTCCCTCACAGTAGTTCCTTTGCTGCGGCCGTCACCTGTTCCACTGTTACCGATTCAATGCAGAGCGGTGAATCCGCAACCAGGCAACGATAGCCCGGACATGGGTTGCACTCAAACGGATTCTGGACAACGCGGTGTTCCACCTTCCAGGGCCGCCAACGGCGAGAGTCCGAAGAACCCCAAACTGCAACAGTCGGTGTGTCGACCGCAGCCGCCAAATGCATTGGGCCCGAATCGTTTCCAATATACAGGCGGGCGCCGCGGATCAGCTCTGCAAGTTCTGGAATGGTGAGGCCGAGCAGAATGACGGTTCCGTCGATATCCTTTGCGACCTGGCTCGCAAACGATTCCTCGCCGGGGCCGGCCGTCACGACGATTGTGAGCGGCCGCTGTTTCGTGAGTTGCCGAGCAACCTGAGCGAACAGGCCGGGGTCCCATCTCTTTGTGGCCATTACGGATGCGGGATGGATCACGACGTAAGGCCGGCCTTTGATCCGCTTCTGTATCCGCGCCGCCTCCTTCGGATGAAATTTGTATTGAAGAGGCGGCGGATCACTCGTCTCGACACCCATCCAGCGAAGCAAGTCCAGGGTCGATCTTACGGTGTGTACCCCGGAATCGGGTTGTGGCAGCAGGCCGTTATAGAGCTTTGCATACTGGTAATGCTGCACGCCGATCCTTCTTCCTATCGCCAGGCACGAGTAGATGAGACTGGTTGGGCCGCCGTGCAGGTTGATGATCGCGTCAAAGCGGCGTAGCAGCAGGCGAAGCCCGGTCGAATACTTATTTCCTGCGACCAGAATTTCGCCAATGTCCGGGTTGCCGTCGAAGCAGCCTGCAAAGCGTGATTCCACGAGCACGCTCACGCGGAAGCGGGGAAATTCTTCCTTGAGTGCACGGATCGGACTCGTCAGGAGAAGGCAGTCTCCCATCGAGCGAAGTCTTATGAACAAGATGCGCGCTTTCGTAGAGATACGGTGGAAAAGGTCTTTAGTCTTCAACTTTCGCTTCGCTGATGAGCATCACGGGGATGTCGTCGCGAATCGGATACACGCGGCGGCACTGGCTGCACTTCAGGCCCTGTCCGCTTTCGAGGGGCTTTACTGGCGCCTTGCAGAGGGGGCAGACGAGGATTTTCAGGAGTTCCGGGTTGACGGCCATGACGTTTAGGATCTTAGCACTAACTGTAGCGGCGGTCTATGACCGCCGGCGGTCATAGACCGCCGCTACAGTTGTGCTACACTCCCGCAGCCAATGAACATATGTTGAAAAGATTATCCATCGTTTCGCTGGTTCTCATTTTCTTAATAACCACTTCGTCACATGCAACGACTGTACAGCGCCTGAACCTCGAGGATCTCGTCAAGAAGGCAAACAGGATCGTCGTCGGCCGGATAAGCGACTCGCGGACATTCTGGAGCGACAACGGAAAACTGATCCTGACTTCCTACACGATTGAAGTCCGGGAGACCATAAAGGGTCAGGCTTCGCGCATCGTCGAGCTTACGACCGTCGGTGGCAGGGTGGGCGATCTCGTCCTGCACGTATCCGGCATGCCTTCTTTCGCTCAGGGCGAAGACGCCGTTGTCTTCATCGAAAATTCGGGTTCATATTCGACTATTGTTGGCATGGGACAGGGCAAATTCACTGTCACGAATGGCGAAGTGTCCAACAACATCACCGGACTCGCATTTCCCGATGGCCGTCCCGGCAAACCGCTGAAGATGCCCCTCGATAATTTCAAATCTCAAATCAAACAATTGGTCGGTCTGTAAGCGTTGAAGAAGTACTCGATCATTCTCCTGATATCCGTCTGTTCGGCAACTGCAGCGGCCTACACGCGCATCACGCTATCGTTGGGTCAGACTCCGAAATGGACATCCATGCCCGTTTCCTATTGGATCAACGACAGGGGCTCGCCCCAGATTTCAAACGGAAGCGAATTCGGCGCGATTCAGGCCGCGTTTCAAACATGGCAAAACGTGCCGACAGCCGACGTGCGTTTTATTTACAGAGGCACAACCGCGGCGCGCACCGTCGGTCGCGATGGAATGAATGTCGTGTCCTTCACAGATGATTCGACTCCTCTCGCGTCATCTGTAATTGCAGCGACCTTCTCTTTCTTCCGTGCGGATTCCGCAGGTGGGTTGGTCTTTGATGAATCCGACATCATTTTCAATCCAGCTCAGCAATTTTCGACGAGTGTGGAGGACAACAAGTTCGATATCCAGGGTGTGTTGACTCACGAGATCGGTCATCTGCTCGGCCTGGACCATGCAGGCCTCGTGTCTTCCGTGATGGTACCCTTTGCAGCGCTATCGCAACTCGATCAGCGCACGCTGGCCTACGACGATATTGCGGCAATAACGGAGATCTACCCGAAGGCGTCGGCAGCCCCGCCCGTCGGGCAGATCAGCGGGGTAATTCAATCGGGAGGCGTGGGCGTCTTCGGCGCGCATGTTGTTGCAGTCGATCGGGACGGAACGGCGCTCGTCAGCGCACTCTCTCAACGAGATGGCAGCTATCTTCTCCGCTTCCTGCCGCCTGGCCCGTACCGGGTGTTTGCGGAGCCGCTCGACTTGCCCGTGAGCGAGCAGAATATTGGAGGAGGCACGACAGCATTTTATCGGAATCTGAAAGTCGATTTCGGAACGACATATTTCGGTAATGCGTCCAACCTGGCCGAAGCCGGGACGATTGATGTAACAGCGGGCGTCACCGCGAATGCAGACATCCGAACGTTACCCCAAAGCTCGACCGGGCTGAATCTCACCCGGCCGGCGTTTGCCGCGCGCATTCCGCGTGGAGCGAGTGGAACATTGCGGCTCGGCGGAGAGGACCTCACGGACGGTACTGTCTTCACTACATCGAATAATGGAATCGTCCTGGGCTCGCCGACGTTTGGAGGAAGGATTTCAGCCAGTGCCTCGACCAGCGCGACGATGCGTATAACAGTTGCGTCTTCGACTGCCGTGGGACCCAAGAACATGGCGGTGAATCGTGGAGGCAGTTCGTCGGTTGTCGGCGGAGCGCTGGTGATCACCGATGTCTCGCCATCGAACATCGCGATCGGGCCCGCATCGGGTCCGGTAGAAGGCACGCCCGTAACGGTGACAGGAGCGAACTTCCGGCCCGGAGCGCAGGTTTTCTTCGGGGGACTTCCGGCACCCGATGTTCGCGTGCTTGATTCCGGAACCATACAGGCAACAGCTCCCGCGAACGTTCCCGGAGCCACGAATCTGGTCGTCGTCAATCCGGACGGAACGTGGGGTGTTGCAGCCGGCGCTTTTGCCTACTTGTCCCAGCAGCCGGCGATTACGCAGGTGACGCCGCTCAGCGGGCCGCCCACAACACTGGTGACGATCCAGGGTGTCCACTTCGATACGCGCACTCAAAACATCGACGTCCGTTTCAACGGCGTGTCGGCGCGCATTGTCAGCGCCACGACGGCTGCGATTACGACGATCGTGCCTTTTGGAGCCGCCAGCGGGCCGATGACGATCTCCATTTTCGGCCAGTTGGTGACGGGTCCGGCTTTTACCATTACATCGGCTACGTCCAGCACCAACCTGGCGGTCAGCGCATACAACTTCATTGATGCCAGTGTTGCCGGCGGCGGTACCAGTCTGAGTTTCAACAACGCCGATGATTCCGTCGCTGCCGCCACTCTTCCATTTAATTTCAGCCTCTTCCGGGACATTTATCTCGCCGGCTCCCAGATTTCGATCGCGACCAACGGCTGGCTGAGCCTTGAAGCTCTGTCGAATGCGGAATTTCAGAATGCTTCGCTTCCCGCTCAGACTGTAACGCGGCAGGGAGGAAGCACCGGCAGTGTTCCTCCTTCTTTGATAGCTCCGTTCTGGGACGACCTTGTCCTCAAATCCAACAGCGCAGTCACGATGCGGACCATCGGCTCCGCTCCCAACCGCCGGTTCGTCATCGAATGGGCCAATCTGAGCATCCTGGACGAAGACGGCATGGATCTTGGCGCCAGTCTTACTTTCGAAACGATCCTCTTCGAGGGCAGCAACGACATTCAATTCGTGTATCAGAGCCTGAGTGGTCCACGTTCCAATGGATCGAGCGCGACGGTAGGCGGGCAGGACCTGAAACGCGCAACCGCGTTTCAGGCGGGATTCAACCAGCCCATCCTGCAGAGCGGCTCCTTCTTCACCTACCGCTTCGCGGACGGAAGCTACACTGCAGCGGCGCCGGATTCCACGCCGCCCACGAAACCTGTCGTTACCGACGGCGGCGCCATTACACAGAGCCGAACCGAATTGCTGGCATCCTGGACATCGGAAGATCCGGAATCCGGCATTCGCGAATTTCAGTACGCCATCGGGAAGACCCCCGGAGGAACCGACGTTCGGCCGTTTACTTCAACAACGCAGAGCTCCGTGCTGGTCACAGGTCTGAATCTGGATGCCGGCGCAATCTATTACTTCGCTGTCAGAGCCATCAATACAGCGAATCTGACAAGCGATGTGGGCGTCTCCGACGGTATTCGCATCGATCCCACGTTCCAGCCGCAAGTGAAAGTGATCCCTGCGGCCCCTCACGGTGGCAACCAGTTCAGCGGAATCGCACTGTATGCTCCAACCGCGATGTCGGTGGTTCTGAAGGCCATGGATTCCAGTGGAACGCTCATTTCGGGAACGGGCGTCCGTAATCCTACTGCGGTCACTCTCGCGGCCGGTCAGCAATACTCGCGGCTGATCCCTGAGATCTTCGCCATGCCGACGTTTGACGGATGGATCGAAGTCGAGGCGTCGGCGAGCGGCCTCGGCATTTATACGGCCACCGGTTCGCTGGACATGACTCAGTTGGATGGAAACGTGGTGCGAGGCCTGTCCTCCAGTTTTGTTCTCTTCCACGCGGGCGCTTCGGCAATCCTCGTGAATCCCTCAACGCGCACAGCTAACGTCACAATCACCACCCTGGGAACGGCGAACGTCCAATCACTGACCATTCCACCGCGAAGACGGATTGTGACGACGCTTCCAGGCACTGTAAGTGTTCAATCCTCCGAAGCCCTTGCTGCTGAAGAGCGCTTCTCGTCCACTGGCAAACTGGGCATCAGTGCCGCAGTTCCCGTTTCGCCGGCCCAGCTCACGTTGGTTTTCCCGCAGGGTGCGACGGGATCCGGATACACGTCGACGCTTACGATCGCGAATGTGTCAAACACTCCTCAAGCTGTGTTGGTCACGTTTGGAAGCGCTGGAGCCTATCTGAAAGTTGACTCCAACTCCGCAACCCGAGTTTCCCTGGCGAGCCTTCTGCAGTTGTCCCCCGAAACGCTGCGGACGGGCGCTGTCGTCATGATCGCTGTTCCTCTACCGTTCGGCACCGGTGGTGGACTGCTCGGTGTGCTCGACATCGAAGGCCCGACGGGTCTCGTGTCGATCGGGGCGCGTCCTCCGGCAACCGAGGCGTTCTTCGCTCAAGTGGCTCAAGGAAACGGGTTATTCACTGGTCTGAGCCTGGCAACCGGAAGTCATGCGGCCAGTATCACGATTGAGGTGTACGAAGCCGGAGGAGGAACTCCGAAGAGCGCCACGATCAATCTTGCGGCGAATTCACAGCTCGCGCGGCAGGTGAGTGAGCTGGTCCCGTCGGTGACCACGCAAATCGGCGGCTATATTCGAATTCGCTCCGATCAGCCGATCTGGACGTGGGAAGTTTACGGGTCGAGAGAGGTGATGGCGTCCGGCCCTCCGTTGTAAAACCACTGTAGCGGCGGTCTATGACCGCCGAAAAGCCGGCGCTCATAGAACGTGTGAATGAATTCCAGGAAAGTGTGTTCCCCTCCTCGGAGAGGAGGGGTGGCTGCGCCATCAAGAGATGCTGCGAAGCCTCCTTATGAAGGCGCAGACGGGGTGGTCAGTCCCGGATAACGTTTTACAACGTCAACATTTACCATAATGACCACCCCGTCTGCGCCGCTTCGGAGGCTTCGCGACTTTTTCTTACTGGCGCAGCCACCCCTCCTGTTCCAGGAGGGGAACACCCTGTCCTGGCAATTCATTCACACCTTCATACAGCGCCGCTACAGTAGTTTTACTCTTCTTCTTCCTCTTCGCCCGCTGCACCCGCCTTCGCATGTGCAATGACCTTGTCAGCAAGATGTCCCGGTACCTCGTCGTAGTGGCTGAACTCCATCGTGTAGCTTCCGCGGGCACCGGTCTTGGACGTCAGGTCGGAAGCATAACTGAGCATTTCAGCCAGTGGAACCTGGGCCTTGATAATCGTGGTGTGGCCCCGCACTTCCATGCCCTGAACGCGGCCGCGCCGGCTGTTTAAATCGCCCATGAGGTCGCCGGCGAATTCTTCCGGTCCGTGAACTTCCACGTTCATAACCGGTTCGAGGAGAATCGGTTTGGCTTCCCGGATACCTTTCTTGAAGGCCAGCGAGCCGGCGATTTTGAATGCCATTTCCGATGAATCGACGTCATGGTAGGAGCCGTCGTACAGGATCACACGGAAATCGACCGTCGGATAACCTGCGAGTACACCCTTCTGCCTCGCCTCCTGGATACCTTTCTCAACGGCGGGAATAAAGTTTCTAGGAATGGATCCGCCGAAGATTTCATTCACGAATTCAAAGTCGCTCCCGCGCGGCATCGGCTCCATCCGGATTTTGCAATCACCGTACTGGCCGTGACCGCCGCTCTGTTTCTTATGCTTGCCTTGAACGTCCGCCTTGCCCTTACTCGTTTCACGGTAGGGTACTTTGGGCGGATGCAGAAGCACTTCCACGCCGTAGCGCTTCTTCAGCCGCGCGACCGCCATTTCCACGTGCATCTGGCCCTGGCCCGACATGAGGAACTCCTTGGTCTGGGGTTCGCGCGTGTAGCGCAGCCCGAGGTCTTCATCCATGAGCTTGTGGATCGCTGTGCTGATCTTTTCTTCGTCCCCGCGTGATTTCGGCTCGATTGCGAACGAAATTACCGGTTCGATCCATTTCGCAGCCGGATAAAGAATCGGATGGGCCTTGTCCGCCGCGAGCGTATCGCCGGTTTGTGTTTCCTTGAGCTTCGCCACTGCAGCAATGTCGCCGGCATGAACCTTCACAACAGGAACCTGAGTTTTTCCCTGCAACAGAACGATTGAACCGAGCCGCTCGGTAACACCTTTGTTGACGTTATATGGCTGCAGTTCCGTGGTCAGTGTTCTGAGATCCGGCCTGTGAAAGGATCGGAAAATGTTTTGAAGACGAACGCGGAGAACGGTTCGCTGTCCGCCATCTTCCGCTGAACGTCTTTGCCCTGGAGATCTTTTCCGGTCACGGTTCCACGGGCAACAGCATCAGGCAGCAGGTTCAGAATGGTGTTCAGCAGCGGCTGAATGCCCATGTTGCCGATTGCGGACGTGTACAGGACAGGATAGATCTTTCCTTCGCCAACCTGATTCTTGAGTCCCGCGATCATCTCTTCGTCAGTGAGCGAGCCGCTCTCGAAGAACTTCTCCATGAGTTTCTCGTCGCTCTCGGCAACAGCTTCCACGAGCTTGTCGCGATACTCCTGTGCCCGGTCCTTCGCGTCTGCCGGAATGTCGGACTCCGTGAACTTGCCCGATCCGTCGGTCTGGTAGACGTATGCTTTCATTTGAATCAGGTCTACAACACCCTTGAACGCCTTCTCTTCGCCAAGAGGAATCTGAATCGGCACGCACATGCGGCCGAGACTCTTTTGAATGGACTCGAGCGATCTCTCGAAACTCGCGGTGTCGCGATCCATGCGATTGACGACGACCAGCCTCGGCAATTGGAACTCTTCGGCGTATCCCCAGCCCTTTTCGGTCTGGACCATGATGCCCGATACTGCATCGACCACAACTATCGCAGCGTCGGCCACACGTAGCGCTCCGCGGGCTTCCTGAATGAAGTTTCCAAAGCCGGGCGTATCGAGGATGTTGATCTTGGTTTTGTTCCACTCGCAGAAGGCGAGCTTCGCTGCAATTGTAATTTTTCGTTCGATTTCGTCTTCGTCGTAGTCCGTCGGAGCATTCCCGTCCTCCACCCGGCCAAGACGATTCGTCGCGCCCGTATCAAAAAGAATTGCGGAAACTAATGAGGTTTTGCCGCTTCCTCCGTGTCCTACAATGCCGACATTACGAATATTTTTGCCTTCGTAGACGTTCACAGCGTTCTCCTACAAATTGACCATAAGTACCGCAATCTAGCACATTCATCCTTGAAAACACTACCCCGCAAACGGTAGTCTCAACGGGTGTTTGCGCCCATTTTCTTCATTTCTGCATTTCTCTTTCTATCTTCTTCTCTTCCGAACGGGATTCGATTAGCGGAGATACCTGCAGAGGGTGACTCTGCACAGATTGTTATTGGATACGCGGTTAGCGGCCTCACCGGACTGTCCTCGACAAATGCCGAACGGGCTGTCGAACTGACTGCTTACGCTACCGGCGGAAGTATCGAATCCTTCGAAGAGCTTGGCAGAACGGGTTTTCGAATCACTGTGCCGAAGTGGGCGGCGCCGATGTTTGCCGATCCACTTGCCGCGTTCTTCAGGGAAGTTCCTGAGGAAAAAGGGAACTCGAAGCGCGCCTCCGGCGATTTTCGCGCGAGAGTCGAAGACGAGATTCGAAACGCCCTCCTTGGATACGCTCCGGATATTCCGGACTACAGTACGGATAAAGCCTTCCTGTTGATGACAGGACCGATCCCTGAAAATTTACGACGCCGTCTCGAAGAGATTCCAAAACGCAGCTCGAAAACCCCGCAGGAAATGCCAGCCGGCCCTCTGTCCGCCGATCGAACCTTTCGCTTCAAGGCGGATTTGCCGACCGGCGCGGTGATCCTGGCCGCGCCTGTGACGAGTGTTTATTACAAAGACTGGTATTCGGTCCTGCTTCTCGATCGATTGATCCGGAAAGTCGTGCCGCTCTCGGTGACCACCTCGCTGCCCTTGACAATCAATTCTTATTACTACCGGCTGGAAGTGCCCGTTCCTGCCGGACAATTTCCGGAGCCGGTTGAGGACAACCTGCTTCAGGAAGTTCAGCGGTTGCAATTCAACCGCGAGGTGCGCTCATACCTCGAGAGCAAATATGTGCGGGAATGGTTTACCAGCCAGGATATTCCGGCCCGCCTCGAAGAAGGAATCCAGTGGATTAATGAGATGACTGCCGACGACATGCGTGTCGCCGCTCGCGACCTGCTTGGGGCCTCGAACCGCGTCATTGCGACCTGGCCGCCAAAGGCTAAGGTGACATCCGTCGATGTAGAACCTCTCGAGCGTTCTCTCCCGCCTTCAAGAGATAGTGAGAGGGCAGGCGCCAGACCGGGTGAGGGTCTTCAATCACAACCTATCACCCTTGTCCCTTTTCCACCGCACACCGATGCTCCCCAGTCCAGGGCCGTTCCCGAACGCCTCGTTTCCGGAGTATCTCTGGTGGCCAGCAACGTCAACGCCGTCTTCGTCGCCGGCGGTTCGGTGACTCGTTTGGACCACGAATCGGATGCCGACACATTGAAGGCCTTCCAACGCTATTCTGCAGACCGCATTCTCGTGTTCTCCACGTCACCGGCAATGGGCCGCACGCGCCAGCTCTGGAATACATTCAAGGGCGCGAATACCCCCGAAGCCGGCACTCCCAGGGGAACCGTCTCGTCCGGAGACCTCCCGGCGCTGTTACTCCTCAAAGTCATGCTCGACCGAAAAGTCATCGAATCCGGTTGGTCTCACGACGTGGAACTTCGCATCAGCGCGAGCGACGGCGCAACGCTTAATATCCAGGCCGACGCCCCGAAGCGGTCACAGATTCTTGAATGGATCAAACGAATCGCTGCCGAAAAGCCATCGGATGCGGACATGGCCTGGGCGCGCGAAGTCGCCATCCATCGCCTGGGCAGCGTTCAGGTCGATCTTCAATCATTGACCTGGGAACGTGATCCTCAAGGCGTCGTCCAGGACCTCGAGACCGTCGGCGCCGGACATGTCCAGGATGTCGCCCGAATCTATTTCTGACAACCTTGCGTGATGAAAAACTTCCGCATCGGCGTTGACACGGGAGGGACTTTCACCGACTTTGTGGTGATTCGCGGCGGGAAGATCGAGATCTTCAAAGAGCTTTCCACGCCTCAGCATCCCGAAGAAGCCATCATGAAGGGATTGGCGCGGTTCGAAGAGGACGCGGCAAAGGAAGTCATTCACGGATCGACGGTTGCCACCAACGCGCTGCTTGAACGGAAAGGCGCGCGCACTGCATTGTTGACGACCGAGGGGTTTGAGGACGTTATCGTCATTGGCCGTCAAACGCGCCGCCAACTCTACAACATCTTTGTTACGCGGCCCGAGCCACTGGTGGCCGACGGGCTGCGGCTGGGAGTCCGTGAACGCGTGCTCTACGACGGCTCGGTCGAGCTTCCGCTGGACCGCGAGCATCTTCGAGGTCTCATCGACCGCATTCGCGGACAAAACGTGGAATCCGTTGCGGTTGCTCTATTGTATTCATTTGCCAACAGCGCCCACGAAGAGCAGATCCTTCGTGAGTTGCTGCCGCTTGGCATTCCTGTTTCGCTGTCTTCCCGAGTCATGCCAGAGTATCGAGAATACGAACGCACTTCGACCACGGTGATCAACGCGTACCTCGGTCCGCTGATGGGCCGGTATCTTCACCAGCTTCAGGCTCGCCTTCGAAACTGCCCGCTGCGCGTCATGCAATCCAACGGCGGCGCGATCCAGGCAGAGGCAGCGGCGGCCGCTCCCGTAAGGACGATCGTTTCAGGTCCAGCCGGTGGAGTTGTTGGCGCGTTCCATGTAGCCCAGGCCTCTGGTTACCCCGGGATCATCACCTTCGATATGGGTGGCACATCGACGGACGTATCCCTGTGCCTCGACAGCATCAAGGTGACGCACGAGAGCCACGTGGACGGACTGCCTGTGGGGATTCCAATGATCGATATTCATACAGTCGGCGCCGGCGGCGGATCCATTGCGCAACTCGATCCGGGTGGCGCATTGAAAGTCGGTCCCGAAAGCGCGGGGGCGGATCCCGGACCCATCTGCTATGGAAAGGGCACGCAGTTAACTGTAACCGACGCGAATGTGATTCTGGGCCGCTTGCTGCCGCGGTTCTTTCTGGGCGGCGCAATGCCCTTACTCGTCGATCGCATTGAGCCGAGCGCTCGCCGGCTGGACTGGGCACGGCAGTGGAAGAGTCTCGAGGATCTGGCACAGGGTGCCATCGACGTGGTTAACAACAACATGGAACAGGCAGTCCGGCTGATATCCGTCGAGCGTGGATATGATCCTCGGGACTTCACATTGTTCTGTTTCGGCGGCGCGGGCGGGCTCCATGCGGCCGCCCTCGCCGGCGGGCTGGGCATTCCGCGAGTGGTCGTACCGAGGTTTCCGGGCGCCCTTTCTGCGCTGGGTTTGATCCTGGCCGATGCGAGAAAGGACTATTCGCGAACATTGCTGATCAATGCAGAAGGATCCGATTCGAAGCTAAGAAAAGCTTTGGAAGAGTTGCACAGGCTTGGGATGGCGGAACTGCAAACGGAAGGTTTCAGAAAGAGCGAAATTCAGTCCGCGGACTTCGTCGACCTGCGCTATCGTGGCCAGTCGTACGAGCTCACAATTCCCCTGGTCAGGAACTTTGTCGAACAATTTCACGCGGTACATGAACGGCGGTATGGGTACTCGAACCCCGATAGCCCTGTTGAACTGGTGAATGTACGTACAACGTTTTCGGGACGCACTCCAAAGCCGAAGTTTGGTAAATCGCCGAAGCAGCGGGGGAAGCCGCAACCGGTGGAAAGCCGGCCCGTGTGGATCGACCGGAAGCGGGTTAAAACAGCCATCTACGATCGCGAAACGCTGGGCCATGGCCATACCATCAGGGGCCCTGCGATCATCGGGGAATACAGTTCGACGACCCTCGTGCCGCCGGGATTTCGATGTAGCGTCGACGCATACCTGAACCTGGTTTTGGAGGCGAGTTGAGAAAATGGGAAATTTGAATTTAGACGAATCCTGCACCTCAAATCCGAAATCCGAAATCTCAAATTGGACTTGCATGGCGCGCGGCCCGGGCAGTCCAATTTGAGATTTCGGATTTCGGATTTGAGGTGCAGGATTTGTCCAATTTCAAATTTCAATCCGACTTTCGAGAAGAGGAAAATCAGTGAAAACGAATCCCGTACGTCTCGAGATCTTCAAAAGCCTCTTCCATGCAATCGCGGAAGAAATGGGTGCGACACTGAAGCGTACGGCGTTTTCACCCAACATCAAGGAGCGGCGGGACTATTCGTGCGCGATTTTCGATCACCATGGCGACATGCTCGCGCAAGGGGATCACATGCCGGTCCACCTGGGGTCGATGCCGCTATCCGTAAAGGCTGCGATCGAGAACCGCAACATCGGCCCAGGCGACATCGTGATCCTCAATGACCCCTACAAAGGCGGAACTCACCTGCCTGACATCACTCTGGTCTCCGGCGTGTTCTCCCGGAAGAAGCTCATCTTCTACGTCGCATGCCGGGCACATCATTCGGACGTCGGCGGTATGTCGCCCGGCTCCATGCCTCTCGCCGAGGAAATCTACCAGGAGGGTCTTCGAATTCCGCCCATCAAGCTGATGTCCGGCGGCAAGCTCAACACGGACGTGTGGGACCTTATTCTTTCGAATGTCCGAACACCTCAGGAACGTGAAGGCGACCTCGCCGCCATGCTGGGCGCGAACCGCACCGGCGAGCGTCGCTTGATGGAGGTGGTCGAGAAATATGGATGGAATGAAGTAAGCCGCTATGTAACCGAGATTCTCAACTACAGCGAGCGCATGACCCGGCACGCCATTTCGGTCATTCCCGATGGAACGTACGAAGCGGAAGATTTTCTCGACAACGACGGCATCACGGACAAGCCCATCGCAATCCGTGTCCGGATACAGATCAAAGGCGATCAGGCGGTGATCGATTTTTCCAGATCCGATCCCCAGGTGCAGGGCAGCGTCAATGCGGTCTATGCGATTACGGCATCGGTTGTCTTCTATGTCTTCAGGACTCTCGTCAGTCTCTTGATTCCGTCCAACGCAGGCGGCATGCGTCCACTTCAAATCATCGCGCCGGAAGGCACTATTGTGAATGCTCGTCCGCCGGCGGCGGTCTGTGGTGGAAATGTGGAGACCTCGCAGCGTATCGTAGATGTCCTTTATAAATGTCTGGCGGCGGCCATGCCCGGGCGGATTCCCGCCGCGAGTCAGGGAACGATGAACAACTTCACATTCGGCGGCGTCGATCCCAGAACACAGAAAGCCGTTGCCTACTACGAAACCGTTTCGGGAGGGATGGGTGCACGTCCAACGATGGATGGGCTTTCCGGCGTTCATACACACATGACGAATTCCATGAATACGCCGGTTGAAGCGCTGGAACATGCTTATCCGGTTCGTATGCTTCGATACTCCCTCCGTCCCGAATCCGGCGGACAAGGCAAGTGCCGCGGCGGCGATGGCGTTATTCGCGAATTGCGCTTTCTCACGAAAGCACAGATTACGGTTCTCTCCGATCGTCGAAAGTTTCCGCCGTATGGACTGAACGGCGGCGAGCCCGGACAGCGGGGAATGAACGTGCTGATTCGTAAGGACGGCCGCCGGGAAGAGCTTCCATCGAAGTTCTCAACAGCGGTTGAAGCGGGTGACATTCTTTCGATTCAATCGCCTGGAGGTGGCGGTTGGGGAAGGAAGTGAACAAGGTGCCGCAAGGCACCGGGCGGCGATTCAAGCGCAGGACTTTGTTGCTTGTGAATTTTGTCCTGTTCATGATTCCGGTGACTTACTTCGGCTACCAGCCGATGCTTCGCTATGCCGCCGGCCTGATCATCGCCGATTCGGAACCCAGGAAGAGCGACGCCATTCTCCTGCTTGCCGGTGGCGAGCCCGGACGTGCATGGGGCGCTGCAGACTTGTACAAGGAACAAATGGGCTCCTACGTCATCCTCACGGCGGAGCCGCTGGGTTCAGACGTCATCGCCTTGAGGCAGGCTGGAATCCAGATTGGTACCGGAGTCGATCAAAATGAACGTATTTTGCGCGCTCTTGGCGTTCCTCAGGAAAACATCGTCCGCGTGAAGCCTTACGTGTACGATACATTTGACGAACTCACACGTGTGCGCGAGCTATGCGAACAGAGACAATGGAAGTCACTCGTTATCGTCACATCGAACTACCACACGCGGCGGTCACTGTTGACTGCGAAATATGTTCTCGGTCCTTATATCGATTTCACCGTTGTTGCTTCAAAGCACGGCGGGATCAATCCTGATGAGTGGTGGAAGGTTCGGAACGATGTAAGAACCTTCCTGATTGAATTTGAGAAGCTGGTTGCGTATACCTTGTATATCAAACCTCGAATGTTATGGACGAGCCAAAGAAATACGAATCAATCAAATACTTCGTCAGCCTTACAGGATTCGTTCTCGATGTTTTTCTCCTGATCCTCCTTCTAACGACCGGCTGGAGTATCCGTATCCGGCAGTTTGCTGAAAGCGTGGCCCACCGACCATGGTCGATCGTGCTTGTCTACGTTCTGATCGTCGGCGTGATCTTCAAAGTCGTTCAACTTCCGTTGGCGTACTATTCGAGCTATCACGTCGAGCACCGGTTTGGTCTTTCCCGCCAGACACTGTCGAACTGGATCAAGGACGAGCTCAAAGGTCTCGCGGTCAGTGTTCCGCTGGTAGTCGCGGCGATTGAAGTCATTTACCAGCTGCTTCGCACTCACCCGGCTTCCTGGTGGATCTACGCCAGTCTTGCCTTCATCACATTCGTCATAGCCGTGACGAATCTTGCACCGGTGTTGCTGCTACCGCTGTTCTTCAACTTCAAGCCCGTGGAAAACGAAGATCTCCGGAAACGTGTCGATCGGCTGGCCCGGCGTATCGATATTCCGCTATGCGGGATCTTCGAATGGTCGCTGGGTGACAAGACACGGAAAGCCAATGCCGCGGTCGTGGGCTGGGGAAACACGCGTCGCATCATCGTGTCGGATACGTTGCTGCAACACTTTTCCGGCGAGGAAATCGAAGTGATCATGGCTCATGAGCTATGCCACCACGTGAAGAACCACATCTGGCAGGGCATCGCACTTCAATCTGTCCTTACAGTCATTGCCTTTTATGCGGCCCATCGTCTTCTTCCGCCGCTTTCCGCGGCATGGGGTTTTGGCGGCCTTGCGGACATTGCCAACTTTCCTCTGTTCGCACTTCTCGTGACGATTCTGTCGCTCCTTGTCCTGCCGGGCGTAAATTATTTGTCCAGGCGGCTGGAACGAACCGCGGATCTCCACGCGCTGGATATAACCGGAGATGCGCTGGCCTTTGTTTCGAGCATGGAGAAACTGGCGGACTTGAATCTGGCGAACAAGAGCCCGAACAAGATCATCGAATTCATCTTCTACAGCCATCCGTCGGTTGAAGACCGGATCAAGCTTGCGGCGGACCGCGTAGGGCAAAACGTGTAAAAAGAAATAAAGAACTTAGCCGCGAATGACGCGAATTACGCCAAATGGGCGCATCAAAGAATTCTTGACGCGCCCATTTTGGCGTAATTCGCGTCATTCGCGGCTAAGTCTTTCCTGCCTTTAACCTCCCGACCCGTCTGCCGTGAAGTAGGCTTCCAGCGAGTCGAGCTGGTCGGTGAGTTCTGCGACTTTTTCATGCAGGAGGTTTCGGATAGAAATCATGCCTGCCATTGTGCCGTCCACGTCGATCACCGGCAGGTGCCGGATATGCTTGTCGAGCATGAGCTTCAGCGCATCGTCGGCAGTAGATCTCCTCGATATGGTTATGAGCGGTGCAGTCATGACGTCGTTGATCGGCGTGTTTTCAGGA
>QHXD01000786.1 GCA_003223895.1 Acidobacteriota bacterium | reverse complement strand
GGCCGGCCCCGAACAGCGCCGTGTCCGCATAAAAATGTTTGAAGTAGTCGACGGGCCGCTTCTTCATCGATTTCAGCAGCGACACGTAATCCTCATCGGAGGTCCGCGTGCCCAGCTGATCCCAACCATAGCCCACGCGGCCTTCGAAGTACGGAATCATGCCGCCCATGTGATGCGTGATGATCTTGATGTTGGGGTGGCGGTCCAGGACTCCGGAAAACACGATGCGCGACATGGCTACGCTGGTCTCGTAGGGCCAGCCAAAGGTCCACCAGATTTCGTACTTCGATTTCTCCTCCGCCAGGTAATCCGTGAAATCCGCGCCGCGAGCCGGATGCATCCAGATGGGAACGTTTCGTCGTGCAGCTTCTTCAAACAGGGGCACGAATTCGGGAGCATCGAGCGGTTTGCCCGCAACATTCGTATAGACCTGAATTCCCAGGGCTCCAAGCTCATCGAGCACCCGCGTCATCTCTTTTTCCGCGGCCTTCGGATTGTTCATCGGCAAGGATGCGGAAAAACCAAGAAACCGGCCGGGATGTTTCTTCACCAGCTCGGCCAGGCCATCGTTCCCAACTCTTGCCAGCTCCGGCGATCTGTCGGGCCCGGCGAGAATTTCGAGCGGCGGCAACGGGAGCGTGAGCACCTGGCGATAGTCTCCAAACTCGTCCAGTATCCTGAACCGTTTGTCGAGATCCATGATGGTTGCGATATTCTGGACGCGTTTGCCGATGTCTTTGCCGCCGGCTCCCGCGTTGATGTAGTTGTCGAAAAATTCTTTCGGAAAGAAGTGGTTAAAGATATCAATTTTCATGATCGTCCTTCTAATTCTGGGAAGCGGACCCACGTCCCTGTCTATGGATGAAGGCTGCCGTAAACGCCGCGGCACAGGCAATCAAGGCCGGTACCGCAGCGGCCCAAAAAACCTGCCTCGCCTGGCCGCCGGAGAGCAGCGCCCCGCCTAAACTGGGACCGATGATCGAGCCGATTCGGCCGATTCCGAGCGCCCATCCTACGCCGGTCGAGCGAATCGCCGTTGGATAGAATTCGGCAGCCAGGGCGTTGGAACTGGTTTGGCCGCCAATCACGCAGAATCCGGCCAGGGATACCGTCAATACGAGCAGGATGATAGAGGCGCCCGCCTCCCCAATGAGAAATACACTGGCCGCAGCGCCAAGGTAAGCCCACGCCAGTACCGTGAAAGACAGAAGACGATCCACAACCCTGCCTAGAAGCAAGGCCCCGGCTGCGCCACCGACCTGGAACAAAGTCGTGATGATAATCGCGGTCTCCACCCGGATACCATTGTCGTTGATTACTGTGGGCAGCCAGCTGTTAAGGAAATAGAGGTTCAGCAGGTTCATAAAAAACATGACCCACAGCAGCAGCGTGATTTTCGTGCGGTGTTCCGTGAAGAGTTGCTTCACGACAAATGCACCGGAGCGATGTTCATCGGCTCCAACCACCAACTCGTCGAACGGCACGCTCCCTGGTGAGATCCTCGATAAATACCGATTTACCCGTTCCTTGCTTCCACCTTTCAAAACGAGAAAGCGGATCGACTCCGGCAGCAGCGCGAGTGCGATGAATCCAATGAGGCAGGGCAGAATGCCACCGACAACGAAGATCGATTGCCAGCCGAACCGCGAAATGAGTCCCGCCGCCACAAGACCGCCGACAGCTGCCCCGATGGAGAAGCCCGTGAACATCGTCATGACCGTGGTGGCGCGAAAGCGCTTGGGGGCATATTCGGAGGTCAGTGCGATGGAATTTGGCATCGCGCCTCCGAGCCCCAGCCCGGTGAAGAAGCGGAAGAAAAACAGCGTCTGGAGCGAAGTCGCCGTCGCGGTGAGAAGCGACCCTATGCCGAACAAAAAGCTGCATGCCACAAGCACCGGCTTTCGTCCGAAGCGATCGGCGAGAGGACCGCACACCAGCGCCCCGATCATCATGCCGAACAACCCCGTCGAAATCACCTGGCCCAGCGCCGCGCGCGTGATTTTCAACTGTGCCGTGAGCGAAGTCGCCACAAAGCCCATGGCCTGGGCATCAAATCCGTCCATGAATACCAGTGCTCCGCAGACCACTGCGACGAGCAGTTGAAAGCGGCTGAACGGCTGCTCATCGACAAATTGCCGAACATCGAGGACAGTTGCTTGTTTCATTGTGGTTCCCAGTTTGAACGCGGGCTAAAGCCCGCGACTACATTGGAAACACATCTCGATCAAATGTAGTCGCGGGCTTTAGCCCGCGTCCGATTCTAAAACATATACTTTAGCGCAGCCTGCATGATCCTCGGATCCGTCGCACCGAGGACCTTTCCGAAGTTCACATTGTTGAGAGCGTTGATCGGATTGTTCAGGTTCACCAGGTTCGGAACGTTGAAAGCCTCCATTCGGAACTGGAGTGAATGACTTTCCCGGATCTGGAACGTCCGGGTCAGGCCCATGTCGATCTGCGTACTTCGTATTCCGGGAATGCTCATGGCGCCCATTGTTCCGTAAGTGCCGCTTGCCGGTATCGCAAAAGCC
>QHXD01000806.1 GCA_003223895.1 Acidobacteriota bacterium | reverse complement strand
GTTTCAAAAACGCATTGCCCAACGTGACTTGTGAGCGACCACCCCGTCCGCGCCTGTTCGGAACGGGACCGTTTTTTAATGGCGCGGCCACCCCTCCTTTGCAAGGAGGGGAGCACGCCTGACTGTGATTCATTCACAGCTTCTAAGCCCGGGGTTTTCTTTTACCCCGGGCTTGCGCCCGGGGCTACACTCTGTCGCCGCTCCGCGGCTGAATACTACCAATTCACGACTGCGGCCAGCCGAACAATCCGTCCTTGCAGGATGCTGCCGGGCTGTTTATAGGTCGCGCCTGGAGCGGTGCTATAAACCATTGTTCGAACGGTGTAGTAATCGCTCGAGTTGAACGCATTGAACAGGTCAATCTTGGGCTCGAACCGGAACCGCTCGAATGTGAATCTCTTGCCCACACTGAAATCGACCTGATTGATGCGCGGCGTGAGTTCCGTTCCTGGAGCAATCAAGGGCACATTCAGCAACGCCTGCTTCATACCGGGAATCACTAACCCTCCAACGACGCAGCCGGCCGCTGCGGAGTTACCCGGACATACGGTGTACTGCGTGGTTTGCGTGACGGTGAAGACAGTGCCTGCACCGTTTGGCAAATTGAGACTGGCATTCGGCGACGCGACACTTCCTTGTTGCAGTGTCGGCAAACTGTTGTTGAACAGAACATAACCAGGCAGGGCCTGAAGCGAACCGCTGAACTGAATCCCCCACCACGGCAGCGGATACGTCCCGACCAGTTTCAATTGAGTGCGCCAGGGAATTCCGCTCCTGGACTGGTCGCAATACAACAAGAAATTCGGGTTTGTCGTCGCGGCACTACAGACATTGGCGACGGATCGGTCCGTGGATGAACCACCGAACAGCCTTCCGCCGCGCGGCAGCTTCGCGTTGAAATTGAATTCGAATCCGGTGTACGTGTTTTTCATATTCGGGTCGTTGGTATCGACGTTAGCCACGGCCTGTTGAACGGCTGAAGAAATCGGATCGTACATCGTGATCGCACTGCCGTCGATCGGGCTGAAAACCGTCACCGGTCTGTAGCTCGAGTTGGAGACCGTGGACGATCCCGTCATCGTGCCCGGCCGTAATATGTTGTTTCGCTCGAGGATGTTTTTGGCATAGCTACGGAACCATTCGGCCGTGACCGCAACTCCAGGAAACAATTCGTGAGTCACGCCAAGGTTGTAACTAAGCGAATACGGACGTTGGAGCTTGGGGTCGAAAGTGGAAAGCGAGATCGTGCCGAAATTTTTCGGCACGTTAGCGAAATTGATTTCGCAGCCGGGCGTTTGATAAATGCACCCAGGCGAACCCTGGGCAATGTCATCTCTGTTAAGGTCCGTCCAGACCGCGTTTGCCGTGACGTTGGCAACATTCGCCGGATCGTAGAGCTCTGCGAGCGTGGTCGTGGCGGCTGCCTCGAAGCGGTTGAAACCGAACCGGACGGCGGTTTTCTTGTTGCCGAACAAATCGTAGACCACGGCCGTGCGCGGCGAGAATGTCTTCCAGGCGGGCAGCTTGATATCGACGAATCCCGGAATATTCGCGAAACGTCCGGACTGTGCGGGTTGCCCTACGATTCGCTCGCTGACATATTCCCATCGCAGGCCATACGTGACCGTCATCCGCTTGATCGTCCACGCGTCCTGGGCGTAGATCCCCAAATTCGCATCGAGGTTTTCTTGCCAGCGTGCCGGAGTGGCCAGCAGTGTCACCGTGGATGGCGCACCATTTAAATAGTTCTGATAGAGGTCCGCATTCGCGTAGGCGGTTCGTCTGAACTGTCCCCAGGAATCCTGAAACCCGAACTTGAGGTTGTGGCCGCCTGTGACGTAGGACGCGGACCCCTGCATGTTGTATCTATCCGGGTAAACTCCTCGTTCATAGGCCGGTGCAGCTCTCGAGGTGCCAAGCACCGTATCGACACGCCTTGCGCCGGCAAACCATTCCGGACTCCCGTAGGG
>QHXD01000799.1 GCA_003223895.1 Acidobacteriota bacterium | reverse complement strand
TCATGCGGTGACGGACATCGGTTGACGCCGGCGCGTATTCCCCCGCGTTGCTGTATGGATTCGCCGGAAACGTGCCGAGACCATCCGTATTGCTCATGGCATGGTTCAGTGTGTACGACCCCGTCAGTGAGACGTTCTTGTTTGCGCGCGAGTTTACGTTCACGATCAATTGGCGCTGGTTGTACAGTCCGGATGATTCCATGAGGAAAACCCGCACCAACCGGTCCAACAGGATAAACACCGCTGCCCGGAACAGCAGGATCGTAGGTTCCTGGCAGCGGTGCGTTGACGTCCCGTGACCGCAGCACGTGCAAGCCATGAGAGTTCGCGAACGTGACGGCCATCGTTGTATTGCGCGGGAGGTGCCTCTCAATACTAATCATCGATTGATAAAACGCCGGGGCAACGAGGTCCGGGCTCACCTGTTCACGAACCTGCACAGATTGAGACCCCGCCAAAGCAGAGATCGACGGAGGAGAAGGAAAGAAATCCGGATTCGTAAGTATGTATTGCTGCTGGCGGATGCCGTTGCGGCGAAGCGCCGTCATGGTGTTTGGCAATCCAAAACGATCATAGAAGATGCCGAATCCCGCGCGCGCCACGGTTTTTGGCGCCAGAGCCCACGCGATGCCGGCCCGCGGTGCCAGGTCATGCCGGTCACCAATGTTGGTCTGCGCTTCGTAACGGAAGCCGAGGCTCATGGTCAGCGCCCGAGTGATTTTCCAGTCGTCACTAATGAAGGTTCCGAGATCGAACTGACTTACTGAAAGGCCTGGGTCACCTGCGATGATGCTGAATTGGCTGGCGCCACCACCGAGACTCGCAATCTCTGAAGGGGTGAATCCAAGTCTCTGGAACAGCAGCGTCCGCCGATACCGTTCAATGGAAGTGATCGGCGTTGGTATTGGCTGATCTGCGGAGTCCCGGACCGGCTGATTGTTCGCATCCAGAACCGGCGCGGCGCCGCCACTAAAAGTGAATGTGCCTTTGAAGTTCTGCGGCGAGATGTTGTCATCTGCCTGGCGGCGCAACCTCACGCCAAATCGCCAACTGTGCCGTCCGTGGACCACAGTCACGTAATCCTGAAACTCATGATTGTTCTGGGTATCGAAAGAATGCCCCGCCGGGGGCGCGCCACCGTTGAACGCCCCGAGCACCTGAATCGCGGGCCCGATGGTATTCGGCGTTATTTGGTTACTAGACCGGAAAAACTGAAAGCGTGCCTCGTTCACCATATTTTCCGCGAACACCGCGGTCTCTGTAGCCTGGATCGTGTGCGCGGTGGTCGTGGTGCGGGCGCCGCGTGAGATCAAGTTGAGGCCGCCAATACCGTCAGAGCGAATGTCCACGTGCGTCAAACCGTACCGCACGGTTAGCGTATTGTTGGCGCTGAGTTGGTAATCCGTGCGCGGATTGATGCCGAAGCGCCGCTGCGGAATGCGGAATACGTCTGTGAACGGATTGACGATGTTCAATGTCAGGGGGTCCAGCGTGGTGCCGTTGATGATGGCTCCATTGTCCGTGGCGTCCCGGCGAACGTCGAGAAAGAACGAGGCGCGTTTGCCCATTGGGCCACTCAGGTTCCCGCCGTATTCCCTGAGCAGAAACGGCGCCTTCTGCTGGGCGTAGGGATTCCGAGAGTTCCAAAAGTCGTTTGAGAAATTGAAAAATTCGGAGCCGTGAAACTTATTGGTTCCCGGCTTGGTCAATATCTCGACGCGGCCCGTGCCAACTCTGTCGTATTCCGCTGAGAATGGATTCTGATTGATCCGGATCTCGCGAATGGATTCCCTGGAGGCCAATTGGCCGCCGCTAAACCCGTCGATAAAAACCGAGGCACCGCCAGG
>QHXD01000798.1 GCA_003223895.1 Acidobacteriota bacterium | reverse complement strand
CGATCCCTTACCCGACCGGAATTTCGACGCATTCCAGATCTTCTCGGACGGCGTCTATTTCTTCCGCAACGATCATCTCAAGGACGCGCTCGCGAAGTTCGATCGGGCACTGGCGCTCGATCCGGACTATGTCGACGCGCAGTTTTATCGAGGGCTCACACTGAAGAAGCTCCAGCGCTGGGACGAAGCGATCTCGTCGTTCAAGACTGTACTGCCGCGTTCCTCGCAACAGCCGGCGCCGTGGAGTTGGGAGGCGCCCTTCGCTGAAACTTCCCTTCACGGGGCTTTCATTGGCCTGGATCCGAATCAGGCGCGAGCCGGATTGGCGAAAGCGCAGAAGCGGATCCTTTTCGGCGAACGCAGGAACAAGGCCACGATCATTTACCTGCCCGACCTCGAACATCAAGGAGTTCAGCGAATCGAACTGCCCGATGAGCACATTCGATTCATGAACGACATGGCGCTCGCGAACGATCGCCTGACGATGTTCTTTTCAGTGGACATTTCAAACCCACGCCCGGACAAACTGGGCTTGTACGCGGTATCGGCCGCGGATAACAGTTTGAGGTGGACCGCGGAACTTCCCGCAGTCGGCGGCCAACTGCCGATGGTCGGGCTTACGCCGGACGGGGTCTTTACGTACAGCGAGGCGGACGGCCGTCTTTCGCTCTTCGACGATCAGACGCGCCGCCTGCGCTGGACTCGCGACGGCGTCGTGCTGGACAAATTGCTGCCGCCCATCTTGTCGGTCTCACCTGGGGCGCACGGTGGACTGATGATCGCGAAGGACGGCAACAAGTACCACGCGATTCGATTGTCTGACGGCACGGATGCATGGACAAAAACGGCGGCGTCTCCTCCACTTGAAATCGCAAACGACCGTGTTCTCGTCGTGTTTGAGCCGAGGTCCCGCTTCTTCGCCGTTGATATCGAAACCGGCAACACCATTGTGGAAGAGGGCATTCCTCAGTCTGTTGAGGTGGCGAATCTGGGCTTTTACGGGACCACTCAAAGGGTGCAGGCCGTTATCGATCAGAACGCGCTGTATGTCGTGTCCAATGCCCAGGAACTTGTTGCCGTTGATTTAAGCGCGAGGCGTGTTCAATGGAAAACGCCGCTGAACAGGAAGGTAACTTCGCTTGGCGTGAAAGGTGGGCGCGCCTTCGCCGGAACGGACACGGGAGAGTTGATCGTCATCGACGCGGCGAAGGGTGTAATCCTTCAGACGGCCAAACTTGCGCCTCGAGCGCTCAGTCTGGACTATCTGGGCGATGATATTGTCATCGCCACTGCGGACACGGCCATATTCGGATTAGACCCTTCCGGCAAAAAACGTTGGGATTATCCGTCCAGCGTCGCAAAAGGTGCGGTGGTCTTCAAAGGAATTGTGGCTGCCCGGACATCCGCGACTCAAATCACGACGTTCGATGCGAAAACCGGTCGTGTCCTGTGGCAGTACGTGGGCCAACCTGCCGACCGCGTACATTTTACGGAGGATTCGTTCTTCATTGTCTCGCAGACCGGCATCAAGAAATACGCGATCGATGCGCAGGCGGCCCAAGGTGGCCCTCCGGGCGACAAGGAAGTGCTCACGGAACTCGCCGGCGCGCTGATTTCGAAGGGAGCGCGCGATGAAGCCGGCGAGTACATCGAGGCGGTGAAAATGATTGATCCGGACTACCCGCCATTACGGCTGCTGCTCGGGGATCTTGCCACGTACGCGAATCTGGTCGGCCGCGATTCACGGGCCGGCCAACGAGCGATTGCGGAGTTGAAAAGCAAGCACGGACTGCTGTGGGCGGCGACGATGGACGGACCGGTGCTGGGCACGCCCTCGATGGCGGGGAATCGCCTCGTCAATGTCGGACGGGTTGCCGGCATCGATGCCCGTCTCGTCGCTCTCGATCCTGCCAGTGGCGCGACAACATGGCGGCTGCCTTCCGAACGTCTCATGGATACAGTGACAGATGATGCGGGCCGGCTTTGGTACGTCAGCGGCCAAACTTCGAATCCTGCCGGTTTGATGCTCTATCAGGTGAGGATTGAAAACGGTGAACGCCGGGAATTGGCGCGTTGGAGCCGGCCCTTCCCGATAAACGCCGTGTTTCTGGCGTACGCCTCGAACCGCCTCTTCGTGGCAACGCTCTCGCCGAGTTTTCAAACCAACATGCTTCACGCCGGCATCGACTGTTTTGACGCGGTGTCCGGAAAGCAGCTATGGCAGAAGACTCACGACATCACAATGACACTGGTCGAGATGCGATCGCCGATAGGTTTGTTCGAGCCTCAGGGTGAAAACCTGGTGTATTCCTTCGGCCATGAAGTCTGGGCGGTGCGGTCAACGGACGGTGTGGTTCTGGATCAACAGCGAGAGGAACAGCGCATCGGGCTGAATGCCCGGCGCCAGGCTGTGGCGAATGGGCCTTTGTACTACCCCACCGACCGCAGGGAACTCGTCGCCTACGATGTCGATCGGAAACAACTCACACGCGGGCCGCGGCCGGAAATGGACTCTCCGGAATTAACCATCCGCGATGGCGTCTTGTTCGGAACTGCCAACGCTTCGGTG
>QHXD01000797.1 GCA_003223895.1 Acidobacteriota bacterium | reverse complement strand
CGGCCGGCGTTGCTGCGGGCGTTGTCTGGGCTCCCAGGTTGCCGCTGGTTATCAACACCGTCATCAACGTCGCCAAAACGACAGAAACCAGGCGATGGCGCCGACTCTTCCGCATTGCTGTCATGTCGAATCTCCTTAGTGAGGATCTTCAAGATGGGAGAATAGTTCGCCCCCATTTAAGCTGAGGCCACAATAAGATGTCAACATTTGCCGCTGCCCTCCTCCACGACCGACCGAGCCAAAGGTCGTGCTGCTTGCGAGAAGAAACGCGATGAAGCCGAACAAACCAAGCAGGCCCCGCCTGGCAATGACGTCCGTGATGAAGTTATCGAAGAGGTCGCTTGAATGGGGAATCAGGTTCAGAGAGATTCTTCGGATCCAGGCGAGCGCCGTGTCTGACTTCACGGCGGTGTAGCTCAGAGCCGAGACGGTGAGGAGCGTAAAAGGAACCGAATAGAAAAGAAGACCAAATGCGAGACCGCTGGCCAGGAATGTTCCATCGTCGTCGAAGAATTTCCGGAATGCCGTAGTGATGATCTTGAATTGCAAAGTTTCCCTCATGCAGACGGGATTACACCACACTACACCTTCGAAATCACGCGGCTGAAAGGCGGACGCAGATCATAGAATGGAGCCGAGTCGCGGTAGTCGCGGAATTGAAAAAAGAAGTCTTCAAATGATGGCGTCATAATCCTGGATTCTCGCCTCCGAGACCTTCTTATCTGCTTGAGCGCATATTTACTGCCCAGCCATTGTGCCAGCACTACCACTCCAGGTGATTCAGGCTTATGATTTCCCGATATCCGCAGACCATTGTGACCGCAGAAAGGAGCAGCCATGACGATAGGACACATTACGCGTTATATCGGAATCGCAGCAGGATTGTGCGTCGCCGCCTGGGCGGCGCCGCTCGACGCCAAGCAGTGCTACGCACCTGATGCACGGGCACAGGAGCGGGCGTTCTCCCGCGCCGTGATCACCGAGGGTGGCAAGAGCATCTGGCTCGGCGGACAGACAGCCTCGCTGCCACCGTCGGCCGACTTTGATACCCAGGTGCGTCAAATCTTTGCTTCGCTGGACCAGACGCTGAAGAGCCAGGGCGGCAGCCTCAAGGACATGGTGACGATGACGGTGTTCATCACTGACGCCCGGCTCGGCGATCGCTTCGTGCAGCTTCGCAAGGAAATCTTCAAGGAGTGCTTTCCCGCAAGCGCGCTGATCACCGTCACAGGCCTTGCGGTTCCCGGCCTCATGGTGGAAGTGCAGGGCATAGCGGTGGTCGGCGGGAAGTGAGGAAGCGTCGGGTGAGGGTCTAAGTTGGGCATCAAACATATTTGCCGAATCCAGGGAGGGCGGATCTGCAATCAGCAATTTGGAATCGCCAATTTGGAATATGTATAGAAAATTTTCTAAAGCAATTTTCAAAAGCAATGATCGCTAAGGCTGTAGAAAATCCGGCTGTATATATTCCAAATCGGCGATTCCAAACTGCTGATTGCAGATCCGCCCTCCCTGGATTTGGCAAGTATGTTGATGCCCTAAGTTGAGGCACACTCTCACCCTACCCTCCCTATTTTGTTCCGGAAACCTTCTTCGCCACGGGCGCCCTCGGCGGGGCTGGCCTTTGCCGGCGATTCATCGATCTTCGGCGTGCTAATCGGATTCTGTACAAGGCTCTTATCCAGATCCGTCATACCTTCCCGTCCCGATTTCCGCGCGTCCGCGGTCCGTTTCTCTCTTGCCTGGCGCGCGTTCTTTTCTTCCGCGTCGGGATTGAGCGTGTTCACCTTGATGCGATCCACTTGCCCTTTACCCGCCATACGGTCGAGCGGCAGGTAGTCCGTCTTGAAGTACAGCTCGACGGAAGAGTTCAAATCAACATTATGAAACGATCCGCAGGATATGCTCCCCCACAATCAGACCGTCGCCGGCACAGGGGTGCTGTGGATTGCCACAATCTGCTTTAAAGTTTGCCGCCGCGCGCACCAGCCTATCTCCCCAGATAGAGAAGGCGATCGGAACGATGTGGTTGTTGGATTATCCCTGGAAGGAACCACTGAAAAGAAAGGGCTTGGCGTGCGGCCTGGCAGCCTACCGCGGGAAGCGAGCGTGCTTGGTACCTTGCCGCGCAACGGTCACGCGAAGTCGAGGCGGAGCTGTGCAACAGAACCGTTTCATGCAAACACCGCTCGAACTCAGCGGGCTCAAAGCCGACTGCATCGAGATCGTTCGTAATTGAAATGAATATTTGGAGGATAGATGGCAACTGTCAGATTCTTTCGAGACTCCCTGGCGCTCGACAACAACCTTCCGGCTCTACTGGCAAGTGCCGGGATTAACGTCCAGCCCGGCGATACACTCGTGCTGGGCGCGCGTCTGTGTACGATAGCCGCTCTGCCGGGCGGTTTCCATTATGTGATCGGCGCCGACAAACTGTCGCTCGCGTCGTCGCCGCTTACCGTCACCGGCACCGACGCCGCCAGGAGCCCCAACGTCACCGTTCTCGCCGACGAGATCGTCGGGCCGTTCAACCTGATTTGTCGCGGGATGGCCGGCGCGGACGGCGAACGGCGAGCCGGGGGAACCCGGGGAAAATGGAGAAATTGAAATCATCAACGGTAAGCCGCATCGCCTGCCCCCGACGCCCGGAGGCCCGGGCGGAAATGGTGAACCGGGAAGTCCCGGCGGCAACGTAGCCATTCACTTCTTTACGGCCGTGCAGGGGCCCACGGCGACAGCGCCTGGCGGACGCGGCGGTCCTGGCGGACCGGGAGGGGCCGCCGGTAAAGGCGTGCCTCGTGCTGCCAACGGGAAAAGCGGCAAGGCCGGCGCTGAGGGCGCACCCGGGAGTGTGCGCATCGTGGCGGAACTGGCACGCGAGCAACTCTGGAGCCTGCTCGATTTGAGTTCTGCGCTCGCCTGGTCCGACTACCGGACCGAAGTCGGCGCCTACTTCTTCCGCGTCTTCGATCCTGAGTCCCAGCTCATTGCTCTCAGCCAGTTCGACGCCGCCATCCTGCTCAACTCTTCGAATTTTGAGGCACAGATCCTCCGCTCCCGTATCGTCCATCGGCAAACCCCTACAGGTCTCTCTCGCGACATCGATATCAGTCCGGACTACAAGGATCTCTCGGCCAATCTCGGCACCGAAGCCGTTCTTGTACAGAATGCGTTTGCTGCTGCCGCCGGGGCGCTGCAGAACCCGCAGACTGCGACTGGCTTCCGGGACCAGTTAACCAGCCTCGTACAGCAGTTGACCCACCGCGCCGCCGAAGCGCAAGACAACGTCAGACTCGCACAGCAGGACGTCAGGATCGCCACGGCGGAGGAACAGAACTTCTCCGACCAGATCATCAGCACGCGGATCCAGCTGGATACGCTCCAGCATCAGTCTTTCGATCTCGGCAACTTCCTCACTGACGTCGGCAGCATCGTCGGTTCCGTGGCCTCCATCCCCACGGGCCTGGGCGCGATCGTATCCGTGCCGAGCGCGATCATCGCTTTCAACGACCTCAACAACCGCTTCGGGATTATCGACATGCTCAATAGCGAAAATGAATTCCGCAAGGATGTGAACCCGAAGAAGGATTTCGACCAGGCCATGTCCAGGGTCGGCGCCGGTCTCACGGCTTTCATGAAGGCAGACAGGAACGCCCCCGGCTTACTGGTGAACATGTATACCTTCGAGCG
>QHXD01000796.1 GCA_003223895.1 Acidobacteriota bacterium | reverse complement strand
TCGATCGCGCCGGAAACTTCCATAGCGACGCTTTGCATGTCGTGGAGCGTTACACACCCTTGTCCCCATACCATTTGATGTATGAGGCCACGATCGAGGACTCGAAGGTGTTTACCCGTCCGTGGAAGATCAGCATGCCTCTGTATCGGCGCATGGAGCCGAACATCCAATCCCTGGAATTCAAGTGCGTGGAGTTCTCGGAAGAGTTCATCTATGGACATTTAGTCGACAAGCCGACCAAGTGACACAAAGCGTGTTATAAAGAGGGCACGTAAACCGTCAGAGGAGACTTCCGATGATGCATCGATTTCTTGCACGAATGAGCGCGCTGCCGGCCGCCGCCGCACTGATGCTGTTGGCGCAAATGCCGGCGGCCGGCCAGCAGGCCGCAACAAGAGCGACCCAGAAAACAGCTGCGCCCGCATCCAGTCGATTTGTCGTGCCGCACACCGCGTGGGGTGATCCGGACCTGCAGGGTGTGTATACGTTCGCTACCCTGACACCTTTCCAGCGGCCCGCTGCTCAGGCCGGTAAGGACGTACTGACGGAGGAGGAACAAAAGGCGCTGGAGGAGCAACTCAAGATAAAGCAGGAAGAGAACATCGCCACGAACGAGCACTTCAGCTATAACGCACTATGGTTCGCGAGCGACCAGGGGAGGCCCACCGGCCGCACGTCCATTATTATCGATCCGGAGGACGGCCGCTTGCCTCCGCTGACGGAGCGCGGACAGAAACTGCGTGCGGAAGCGCAGGCGCGTGCAGCCACGAAGCGCATCGGAAAGGACCAGTTGGTCGATACGTGGGAAGACATTTCGACGTACAACCGCTGTCTCAGCCGGGCCATGCCGAGGGTCACGCAAGAGTACAACCAGGGAGCCCAGATTCTGCAGACACCCGGATACGTCACGATTTTCTATGAGAGCATGCACGATGTTCGCGTCATCCCGCTCAACGGCCGTCCGCATCTGGATTCCGCCATCCGCCAATGGAATGGCGATGCCCGAGGCCACTGGGAAGGAGACATTCTGGTAGTCGACTGGACGAATTTCAGCGATAAGCAGAAGTCCGACGGGTCCGCGCCTTTCGGTGGTTTTCCGCAAGGCAACCTGCACGTCACCGAACGATTCCGGAAATCGAATGCGAATACGCTCGATTACCTGGTCACCGTGGAGGATCCAACGATCTGGACCAGGCCTTTCACATTCACCCTTCCCTGGAGGGCCGACGATCCGACTTATCGCGGTCCGGACGATCTTTTTGAATACGCATGTCACGAAGGCAACTACCGAATGTTGGAGAACGCCATCACCGCGGCAAAGGCGGTAAGGGCAGCCCAGGCTGGAAAGAAATAGGAGGGTGAGTACGATGAGTAGAAGATTTTCTGCGGTGGCTGTTGCTGCCGTCTGTGGCGTGCTGCTGCTTGTGCCGGCGGTAAATGCGTGGGCGCATCACTCATTCGCGTCGGAATATGACGCCGACAGGCCGGCCAAGTTGCAGGGAACGGTGAAAAAGATCGAATGGATCAATCCTCACAGCTGGATCACCATCGATGTGAAAGGTGCTGACGGTACGGTACAAACCTGGGAAATCGAAGCCGGCGCTCCGAATGCCATGTTCCGTAGAGGATTCAATAAGGATTCGCTGCCACTGGGAACGGAGATCGTAGTCACCGGCTATCTCGCGAAGAACGGTTTGCGGCGAATCAACGGCCGGGATCTCACGCTCCCGGACGGGCGAAAGCTCTTCATGGCGACCTCGAATCCTTTTGAAGCGGACTCTGAAAAAAAGGATAAGTAAGCCGGGGCGGGCCGTGGCCGGTTACTACATGATGGAGGCATAATGCGAATTCTTGCGCTGCTCCTTCTAGCCAGTCCGGCCATCGCACAGACGCCCCCTTTCCAGCCGGTGGCTACCATATCGGAGATCATGGTGGCCATTACGCTTCCCTACTCCGATGCGCTGCTCTATATCGAGCGAAATCCTCCAAAGAACGACAGGGATTGGGAGCTGCTGCAGATGCAGGCGCTGATGCTTGCCGAATCCGGAAACCTCCTGATGGTGAAAGGCCGCGCCAAGAATCAGGGGTTGTGGATGAAAAACGCCCGGTTGCTGGTGGAAGCGGGTGCCGCGGCGGTGAAAGCAGCTCGGGCGAAGGACATGCAGGCAGTGCTCGCGTTGAACGATCAGATTGTCAGCTCCTGCATTACGTGCCACACCCAATTCCGTCCCCGCAACCGGCAGGAACGGTAAGCGAGAAAAAATAGGGATCGGAGCCCCGCAACCGGCGGGAGCGGTGAGCGATATCTCGGAGTCAAGCGCGAATGAATATTCTGTTATTACTAGAAAAGATATTTCAGCGCAAACTGCATGATGCGCGGGTCGCCTGCCGAGAGAATCTTTCCGAAGTCCCGGCTGTTCAAAGCCAGAACCGGATTGTTTGGATTCAAGTGGTTCGGCATATTGAATGCCTCGGCCCGGAATTCTACCGACTGCCGCTCCGACATTCGGAATTTTCGGGTTAGACCCATGTTGAGGGTGATGAATCCCGGTCCCTGAATGTTCAGGGAAGCGTTGCCCCATACTCCGTCCGCCGGACGCGCAAAGGCTGCCGGGTTCAGCCAGCCATTGACGCCTTTATTGGGTAGATAAGGATCGGCGAGCACCTGGTTCGCGCGGTCGATACCAAATCCCGTACCTAACGATGTATTGAATCCTGACGTTACCGAGAAGTACGTTCCGGACTGAATACGGGCGATTCCGGACACTTGCCAGGCGCTGGCAAGCAAACGCATGAGCCTGCCGGAAAACTGCGGTGTCTCGTACACGACGGATCCATTGATACTGTGGCGCGTGTCTCCGGGACAGCCGGCGCGTTCATTGAGACGGCGGCCGGGGAACACACCTGTCGAAGTTTGGGAACCTCCCGCGGCAAAAGGATCGGCGATACAGTGCGACCACGTGTAGTTCGCCTGTACAGTCACGCCTTTGCTGCGACGGCGCTGGACAGTGAGTAACATTCCGTTGTAGCTCGCCGTGCTTTCGTCTCCGAGTGTCGTGATATTGGCGAAGTACTGTCCTTCCGCCGGATTTGCCAGATTGAGGACTCGACGCTGATTCGTATTTCCAGTTGCCGAACAAGGACTGAAGGTCTGGCCGTTCAGCACGCAGCTGGCTCCCGGAATGAAGATCGAGGGATTCGTTTCGGTCGCGCTTTGGCCGTGGATGGTGCTGTTCCCGATATAGTTGGCCGACAACATCCAGTCGGTTCCCACCTGCCGCTGCAGACTCACGTTCCACTGATGGACGTACGCCATCTTCAGGTGCCATTTGAAGTTGATGTAGAACACGCTTTGCGGAAATACAGCGTTGGAGTTGAGAGCTGCCGGAAATGGATTGCCTCCGGGATAGCCCAGCCACGGCTCATCCAGGCCGCCCGCGGGATCGTTACGCGTGATTTGATTGGCCCAGGGCCCGCCGTTTCCAGCCCAGTGAAACATCGGCGGCATGTCGTAAAACAATCCATATGCTGTTCGAATGGTCGTCCGGCCATTGCCGCTGACATCCCAGGCCAGTCCCAAGCGCGGAGCAAATTTGAGCCAGGAATTTTCGACGTCGGTATTGAAGCCTGGATATAGCGCGTCGCCCGTGTACTGAAGTCCCGCCGGCGCATTCTTGAAGACCGTGCTCTTAATTCCCTTGTCGAACCATTCTTTTTCGAAATGCATCGGCCGGCCCAGGTGGTAGGGCAGTGTATGCGGCTCCCACCGCAGGCCTGGGCTCACGGTCAGGCGGGATGCTGCTTTCCAGGTGTCTTGTATGTACAGACCGATAGAGTTCTGGCGGGTATTGGACATGACCGGGCTCCCCTGGACGAAACTGGAAGCCTTTCCCAACATGAAATCGGACAATCCCAAACCGGTAAAGTGGCCGTCGAACGTTGTCGCGGGAAACACGGAGGAACCCACGCTGCCGTTCAGCATCTGATGGATCCAGCTAACACCCAGGCCAAGCTGATGCCTTCCCCTCTCGATCGTGAGATCTTCGGATAAATGATAAGAGGTCGTGTTCTGGTGACCGGGGTTGGTGTTCGTGCCCAGGAGACTAAAGCCGGTGTTGACGGTCATGACGGTCATATCTGGCACTCCCTCATAAACATCCTTGGCCCCGAGAGAGGTCAGATCGAAGGTTTTCGGAGCGAACTTCGGCAGATACGACCAATTGACGGACCCATGAAAAGAGCTCACTGCTGTAGGGCTGATCAGATACGTCTCGCCGAGAGCAAATGAGTGCACGTTCTGGACGAGATGTCCGTTAGCGCTCGTCAGGACATTCTCGCCGTCATAGTCGGCTGGCTGGTCCCGGTGGGCATCAAAATAACGCCCGAACAGCGAGTGCTTGGTGTTTAGCTGATAGTCCATCCTGCCTGTCGAAATCAACTCGTTGGTTTGGAGACGGCTTCCGAAGCGGACTTCACCGCAGGGATCGTTGGTGGCCGGAAAGAGTTGATGATGCACCAGGTTCAACGCCACCTTTGAGAACTGGGAAGGATCGATCCTGTTGTTTACGAACGGAGCACGTAATGCAATCACCTTGCCGGCGTTGCACGCCGGCGAAGCGATTGTCGAAAAGTCGCC
>QHXD01000795.1 GCA_003223895.1 Acidobacteriota bacterium | reverse complement strand
CATTGACCGCCCCATTGCGCAAAAACTCAAAAAGATCTCCGTGATACTCGTTGGTACCCGCCTTGGTGACCGCGTTCACCGCGCCGGAGGAGTGAAAGCCGTACTGGGCGGCAAGGCCGCTGGTTTCCACCTTGAACTCCTGCAATGCATCCGGAAATGGAAGCGGAAGATTCAGGTTGTTGTAGGCATCGTTGTGATTGGTGCCATCCAGACGGTACGTCAGGCCCGCCTGCATGCCGCCGGCGACCTGGATGATGATCGTCGGGTAGTTTCGGCTGCCGGGATTCAGCGTGCCCTGCGTTGATGTCGTCGCCACTCCCGACAGTAAGACCAACTCTGTAACCTGCCGTCCATTCAACGGCAGTTCCAGAACACGAGTGTT
>QHXD01000794.1 GCA_003223895.1 Acidobacteriota bacterium | reverse complement strand
CTCAAATGAGTCTCGCGCGTCCGCGCTCTTGTGATAGACCACGCTGATGGTCGCCCAGTGGCGCGCATAATGGAGGGAGATTACGACATCTCGCGCGTAGCCGTGGACTGAGTAGGCCGCGCTCGCGTTGGTCACGTACGGGAAATCGAGACCATTTGTGTGCAGCCAGGACTGCAGCGCGGTCGCTTTGTTGTAAGCTTCCAAATTGCTGGTCGGACCCTAAACGCGCTATATTCGCCGGCACAATCCATCGGCAAGACAGTCCGGAGTTCATTGACGCAAACATTCGCGAGAGAGGAGATCAGCATGGGTAGCGCAATCTCACGTCGGGAGATATTGGGCATGGCAGGCGCAGTCGGGGGCGTCCTGATCATGAACGGCGGCCGCAGCCTCGGCGCGCAATCGGCGAAGCGCATCGAGCAGATGACGCCCGAGCTCGGTAGCATTCTCACCACGACTGAGCCGATCCGGGAGCTCGCCACCGGTTATGGCGGCGACATCGGTCCCGCGGAAGGCCCGGTGTGGGTCCAGGAAGGCCGCCATCTGTTGTTCAACGATATCAATGCTGCAAGACGGATGAAATACTCCCCCGGTCAGGGGGCCAGTGTGGCGATGGAGAAGACCAACGAGGCCAACGGCATGACGCGCGATCTGCAGGGGCGCATCATTTCTGCTGAGCACTTGACCCGGCGCGTCACGCGCTACGAGCTTGACGGCAGCATGACGGTCATCGCCAACAGCTTCCAGGGCAAGCGCCTGCTGCGGCCGAACGATGTGGTGGTGAAATCCGACGGCTCCATTTATTTCACCGATCCGGGCGGCAATGCGGCGCCCGACCAGTGGGACGTAACGCTGTCCGGCGTTTACCGCGTATCGGCGGATCTCGGATCGATGTCGCTCGTCATCGACGACATGGTCAGGCCCAACGGTATCGCCTTTTCACACGATGAAAGCATCCTCTACGTTGCGGACTCTCGGCGGCGTCATGTGCGGGCCTACGACATGTTGCCGAACGGCACGACAGCGAAGGATACCAGCCGCGTGTTCGTGGATCTAGGCGGCGCCGAACCCGGCGTGCCAGATGGCATCAAGGTTGACACCCAGGGCAACCTCTACAGCGGCGGCGCAGGCGGTCTCTACATCATTGATCCCAAGGGCAGGAAACTGGGCCGCATCGTCCACGGACAGCCCGCCACCACCAACATCGCCTTTGGCGGCGATGATTGGAGAACGCTTTACTTCACCACCAGAAGCACTCTCTTCTCGGTCAATGTGAAGATCCCAGGCGTGCCGGTGCCCGTGAAGAAGAGAACGGCTTAAGCACCAGCGCAGAACCATCTAAGCACGGTCTCATCGGATCGAAAGGAGACACCCATGAGTGCGGTGAACGAGCGATCAGACGAGGGGAATGAAGGTGGTCAGTTTCCGCGGAGGCACTTCCTCATTGCTCTGGCGGCGGGGCTTTGGCGACCTCGCGCCCCGATGGCGCAACTCCAGTCGAAGCGGCAGGTTTCGCAACTACCGGTACGCGTCAGCACGCTGAACCATGTGAGTGTCGGGTGTGCCGACCTGCGGAGCACCGTCCAGTGGTATGGGCGAGTCTTCGGAATGCCGGTTCATGCTTTTCAGGACTACGGCGGAGGCCAGACGGTCCTGAGAATCGGCGACGGACCAGCGTATATGGCGCTGTCGCAGCGGAACCCCAACAGCATTGGGCAGCAGCCATCCCGCCGTCCGCACTTCTGCTGGGGAGTCGAGGATTTCAATGTCGACCGAATTCTAAGGGCTCTCTCGGAAATGCAGGCTCCCGCTCAGGCGGTTCTTCGGGAGGGCAAAACGATAAACGGCGTCAATTTCGACGACCCGGACGGCTTCCCGCTTCAGTTCAATCCTGTGAACGCTTGCGGCGGAGGCGGATTTCTTGGTGACGTGTGCGACACCGCTGCCCAGGCGGCGCGGCTGCCAGGCAGCTTGCCGCCGATCCCGGTCCGAACGCTGAACCATGTCAAGCTAGTCGTGCCGAATGTGCAGCGCACGCTCGAATGGTATCTGAGGCTGACCGACATGCGGCGGCAGACATACCAGGAGCCAGCGGAGGGACCGCGAACACCCGGATATGAGGGACCTCCGATTCCGATCCTTCGGGTCGGGTCCGGACCGCAGTTCATCGCGCTGGTCGAGGGAAGTGGGCCTGCGGCCTTCCGGCCGCACGTAGGATTCGGAGTCCAAGGATTCGCACCAGATCAAATCAAAGCGAGGCTCGCCGAGCATGGCGTGATCGCGCGGACGAGGCTGCGAGAGGGCGCGACCACCGAGATTCTGGTTGACGCCCCCGACGGCGTCGAAATCCAGCTCCAGGACGTCAGCTACTGCGGAGGACGAGGACCTCTCGGCAACATGTGCGGCTAGTGCCGCATTTCTCACCAGATTGCCCAGTGACGTCCTGCAGCTGCATCGTTTTATAGCCGCGGAGCGGCGACAGAATGTAGCCCCGGGCGTCAGTTAACCCCGGGCTGGCGCCCGGGGCTACATGCTACCGCCGCTCCGCGGCTGTAAAAGGATGTGCCGTTTTATTGTTCGGGATGCGGATGTGCGGTTGCGACAAACAGGCCGTACACTGGCGTCCGCCATCCGCATCGACATCGCTTTGGATTTGGTCCTGACATGCCGACGGTGCGAACAGTCCGTGGATCGGGGAAGGACCTCGGGTGTATATTGTCGCCTCAAGAGGTAGTTTGCGATGACAATTTCAACCCGAACGACAGCCACTTTCATAGCGGTGCTTTCGGCAATCGCCATGTTTGGAGTGGCGGCACAGACCCAACAAAGCCAGTATCCCAAACAAACCCAACTCCCCAATTCGTATCGACTGGTGGAGGGCTGGCCGACACTTCCCAAGAGCATGAATGGAGGTCAGTGGGGAGAGTTAATCAGGGCAGATATCGATTCCAAGGGCAACATCTGGGTCTTTCATCGATGCTTCAATACCGTGCCCGCCGGCGCCGCCACGTGTGTCGGCCGCTCGGAGCCTCCGATATTGGAATTTGATCCGTCAGGCAAGCTGCTAACGAGCTTTGGCCGGGAAATGTTCGCGTTTCCCCACGGGTTTACTGTTGATGCGCAGGGAAACGTGTGGGCGAGCGACGCAAATGCAAACGAGACCGTGCTTGGTATTTCAGCCAGAAACTCGAATGGTGTGACCAGGGGCCACCAGATCTTCAAGTTGAGTCCGGCTGGCAAGGTTTTGATGACTCTCGGCAAGGCGGGAATCGCGGGGAATGGTCCGGATACGTTCGATCAACCCAGCGGTATTGCCATTGCACCGAACGGCGATATCTTTGTGACGGATGGCCATGGCAAGAATGACCGCGTCGTGAAGTTTTCAAAGGACGGTCGGTTCATCAAGACGTGGGGACATCACGGAGCAGGGCCCGGCGAGTTCGACCAACCTCACGACATCTCCATCAGTGGCTCCCAAGGCCGCGTCTTTGTTGCCGACCGCAGTAACAGTCGGGTCCAGATCTTCGATCAGGATGGCAACTTCATCGCCGCCTGGAAGCAATTTGGCCGGCCCAGCGCGGTGTTTGTTGGAAAAGACGACACTCTTTACGTGAGCGACTCACAGTCCAATTCGACAGTCAACCCAGGCTATACAAGGGGCATCACGGTTGGGAGCGCAAAAGACGGCTCGCTCCGGGCCTTCATACCGGACCCGGACCTGGACCAGGCGGACGTGAACCGTATTTCCGGAGCGTCAGGCATCGTGGCAGATGACAAGGGCACCATTTACGCAGCGGACGTCGGCCCGCACAGGTTGAGGAAATACGTCAAGGTGAAGTAGGCCCACCTGAGTGCACACTGAGAATGTGAGGTAATTGGCGCACATCCGAAATAACAAAATCGGGACCTAATGCTTTGCATGCCTCTTCGTCGCCATAGCCAAACGCCGCCCAGCAGCTCCGCGCCCCGATATTGGCGGCGAAGCGGAGATCCAATTCGGTATCACCGACAACAAGAATTTCTCCTCGGCCGATGTGTGGAAATTCCGGAGCAATACATGTGTCGTAGAGAGCGGCGGACGGCTTGGGATATCGGTCTGAGCT
>QHXD01000780.1 GCA_003223895.1 Acidobacteriota bacterium | reverse complement strand
GGCTTCAGAGTATCGATCATCTGCTGAAGCTTCTTCTGACGGTTCCGAGCCGGCAAGAAAACAATCAGGTAGAAGATTGCAAGAATGAAAACCAAAGGCAGGATCGTGACGAAACCACCGGGCTGCTGGGCCTGCTGCTGAAGAAACACTAATGAGCCCCCGTTCTCCTTGTTTCTGCCAGAAATTGGTCGAACTGATGAAACTCGATAAACTGCCTGATTCTTCGGATCATGTCAAGGTAGAAGTATAGGTTGTGCATTGTGTTCAGGACCGAGGAAAGGATTTCGTCGGCCATGAAAAGATGCCTCAGATACGCGCGCGAATACGTCGCGCAAACCGGGCACTTGCACGAGGGATCGATCGGCTCGGGATCGTCCTTGTACTTCGAATGCTTTATCACAATGTGACCCTCGTTCGTAAACAACCACCCGTTGCGCGCGTGCCGCGTGGGCATCACGCAATCAAACATGTCGATTCCCAGTGCGACACACTCCACAAGGTCGGCCGGCGTCCCCACACCCATGAGGTACCGGGGTTTGTCCGGCGGCAGGGACGGTTCGGTCTGATCAATAACCTCGTACATCAAAGGTTTCGGTTCCCCGACGGCCAGGCCTCCGATCGCATATCCGGGGAAATCCATGCCGACGAACTGATCCGCGCTTTCCTTGCGGAGATCGGCGTAAATTCCACCCTGAACAATGCCGAACAGTGACTGTAGCGGCGGCGCTACAGCGTCGAAATGCTTTTTGCATCGCTCCGCCCAAACGAGCGACCGCCTCATAGATTTCTCTGACTCAAAATGGCTGGCCGGGTAAGCGAGGCAGTCATCGAGGACCATCATGATGTCTGAGCCAAGCGCTGCTTGAATGTCTACTGCCGATTCCGGGCTCAGAAAATGCGTGCTGCCATCCAGATGAGACTGAAATCGAACACCGTCATCGTTGATCTCGCGCAGAGAGCTGAGACTGAAGACTTGATAACCGCCGCTGTCCGTCAGGATCGGTCTGTTCCATCCCATGAATTTATGCAAGCCGCCCAATTTTGCAACGGTTTCATGACCCGGCCTCAGGGAGAGGTGATACGAATTGCAAAGCAGAATCTCAACCTGGAGATCTCGTAGTTGGTCCGGCATCATAGACTTCACGGTCGCCTGCGTTCCGACCGGCATGAAGACCGGCGTTTCCACGATTCCATGCGCCAAATGCAGACGCCCGCGGCGTGCGCGTGTCCCGGGATCCTTATCGAGCAGCTCGAATCTCATTCGACCAGATGGCAGGCGGCGTCGCGTCCATCCTGGGTCTCTCGCAGCGGTGGTTCTTCAACCTTGCAGCGATCGATGGCGATGGGACACCTCGTGTGAAAGCGGCAACCGGACGGCGGATTGATCGGCGTGGGCACATCACCCTTGAGAACAACGCGTTGTTTCCTTGCACCTGGATCGGGAATCGGCACAGCACTCAACAACGCCTGGGTGTAAGGATGCTTCGGAGCCAGACAGATCTGCGCGCTCGTTCCGACCTCGACCAGTTTGCCGAGATACATCACGCCGATCCGTGTCGAGATGTGTTCGATTACCGGAATGGCATGCGAAATGAAAAGATACGTCAGGCCGAACTGCTGTTGGAGATCGCCCAGCAAATTGATGATCTGCGCCTGGATCGAAACATCCAATGCGGAAACCGGCTCGTCTGCGACGATCAACTTGGGTTTCAGGGCGAGGGCCCTCGCTATCCCGATGCGCTGGCGCTGGCCACCGCTGAACTCGTGCGGATACCGGCCGAGGACGCTTGGATCGAGTCCTACAGTCTTCAGAAGATTGGCTACCCGATCGTCCCTTTCGGATCCGCGCGCGATTCCGTGAATCGCAAAGGGCTCACCTACAATCGTTCGGATCGTCATTCGCGGGTTCAACGAGGCGTACGGATCCTGAAAGATGATCTGCATATCCCGGCGCCGCCGTCGGAGTTGCTGTGAGGACAGGGAGAGCAGATCGATGCCGTCGAACCGTATCGTTCCCGTGTCGGGCTCGATCAGGCGGAGAACGGTTCGTCCAGCCGTTGTCTTGCCGCAACCCGATTCTCCGACCAGACCGAATGTCTCGCCCTTGTTGATATCGAAACTGATGTCATCCACCGCCTTCACATGGGCTGCAACGCGGGCCAGAACACCTCGCCGAATCGGAAAATACTTTTTGAGATTTCGGACGCTCAGAATAGGTTCGGCCGCATCAGGCATGAATGCAACGGACCTCCTGGCGTTCCGAGACAGGCTGCAGCGGAATTGGTGAGAGCGTGCATTCGACGGTCTTCTTGTAGCAGCGCGGGGCGAACGAGCAGCCGTCCGGCAGGTGGAGAAGATTGGGGACCATTCCTTCGATCACATCCAGCCGATCCTTCTTCTGAACACTGGAACCGAACCGTGGAACGGACTGCAGCAAGCCCTGTGTGTATGGATGCTTCGGATTGTGGAAAACGTCCATCGCCGGTCCGATCTCGCTCCGAGATCGTGCGAAATCAGGATCAGCGACAGGTGATATTTGTCTCTGAGACTGTCGAGAAGTTCCAGGATCTGGGCATGGATCGTCACGTCCAGAGCTGTTGTCGGCTCGTCGGCGATCACGAGCGA
>QHXD01000792.1 GCA_003223895.1 Acidobacteriota bacterium | reverse complement strand
GCTTCGGCTTGTCCGAAGCGATGTATTCCGTTGCCTGCTGCAGCAGCTTTTCGATTTGCCCGGTCGTTCTCGCCTGCTGGACCTGCTCGCGCACTTCCTCGATCCTGGAGTGCCAGTAGCCCCGTCCCTCCAGGTCATCCAGAATGTCGGATGCCTCGTCCAGTTTGCCCAGGTCGAGAGCGCCTTTCGCCTCCTGCAGGAAGGGTCCGATCTTGTCGAGATTGCAGTAAGGGAGCGGCTCATTCCTGAGCACCTTCTCCAGATCGTCGGCCATGTCGGCCGCGCTCTGAAATCGGAACCGCGGATCTTTCTGAAGCGCTTTGTGACCCAGGCAGCACAGGGAATCGTTAACATCGGGATTAAGGAGCTTCAGGAGCGTGGGTTTCTTTCGTTCGATGGCTGCTTTGATGCCGCTGGGATCTGCTTCGACCTGTGGGTTCAAGCCGAAGGGATGCGTCCGGGTCAGGAGTTCGTAGAGCACCACTCCCAGCGAGAAAAGGTCGGACCGGCGGTCGATTTCGTCGCCGGCGATCTGCTCCGGAGACATGTACCGAAGCGTTCCCTTGCGTCCCATGGAAGTCCTGGCGTCCACCATCCGTGCCAGGCCAAAGTCGATGATCTTGACCTTGTCGTTAAGACGAAGAAAGATGTTGCTCGGCTTGATATCGCGATGGATTATGCCCTTGTCGTGCGCCGCCTGAAGGCCCTGGCATACCTGGCGAACGATGCGTAGACATCGTTCAACCGATAGCCTGTCTCCCTTCCGGATAACCTCGTCCAGCGTCTGTCCTTCGAGGAAGGGCATGACGAGATAGGGCTTACGGATTCGATCCTGCTCACACTCACCGATGTTGATGATGGAAACAATGTTGTCGTCGTCGCCGAGCCTGGCGAGGGTTTCGATTTCTCGTTCGAACATCGCCAGACTTTCTTCGGTGGGCCGGTCGCGGAGGGTTTTTATCGCTACGCGCCTCTTGCCGACGGATGTGTCGATGGCCTCGTACACATAACCCATCCCACCCTGTCCGATTTGCTTCAGGATCTGATAGCGTGTTTCCTGGTCGAGAATCCTGATCGGAACCATTGGCTCAGGCATAAACTAATTCACCACAAACGTCCTGTTTGGGGACATAAAAGTCCCCTGCCTGGTTCCGTCCAGACTTTAGAGACGACTGGTTTTAAAACTGAGAGATTATACGTCCTTCAGACGAAAAATTGCAGACCTGTTCTTGCGGGTGTAACCTGCTGGTTTCAGGCTGGAAACGGGGAGGCGCTCGCGTTTACGACGAATTGAAACGCTGACGATCAAACGCCTCCACGGTCCAGCGCCTGCAGCGCGAGGCCCTGCGCGACCGACGTAAATTCACTGCCTCCCGTCAGCTTCTCGACGCCGAAAATGGATTCGAAGATCCGGCGGACTGCTGGAACGAGTGAAGAACCACCCGTCAGAAAAACATGGTCGACATCTGCCGGGGAGACGCCGGCGTCAGCCAGCAGACGGTCGGCACACTCGCGGATGTTCGTCAGTTCCTCATCGATCCACTCCTCAAAGCGTGTCCGGGCCAGTGGAGCCTCAATCTGCACAACCGCATCGTTGAACTGAAAGAGGCTTTCGTCTTTTGAAGAGAGTTCGGACTTCGTGGTTTGAATCGACCGATGCAAATAGAAGCCCAGATCGTTCTGAACTACGTGCAGGAGAGCGTCCAGCTTTTCGGGTTCGATGGAGTGATACCGAATGCTCCGCAGCATCTGGATGGTGTCGCTGGATTTGAGCAGTGAAAGGTAGTGCCAGCGTTCGAGGTCCGAGTACACCCAGACCGGCATCGGCAGGGTTTTCTCGAGTGAGCGGTACTCCGAACCGCGTCCGAGCATGGGCGACACCAGATGGCGCACCATGCGGGAATCAAAAGCATCACCGGCCAGAGCAACTCCCTCGGTTCCGAGAACGGATCGTTCGCGAGGGCCGACTCGAAGCAGCGAGAAGTCGCTGGTGCCGCCGCCGAAGTCTCCAATGACGATGAGTTCGTCGTGGTCCAGCGTACTCGCGTAGAAGTAAGCAGCAGCGACCGGTTCATACTCGAACTCGACCGGGCCGATGCCTGCCTTTTCGAGCGCCGTGCGAAGCCGGCCGAGCGCAAACTCACTGTCTTCATTGTTATTCGCATTGGCATAGCGGACGGGACGGCCGACGACGATGGTTCCCTGGAGCGGCCCAAACTGTTGTTCGGCGATTGCGCGGAGGTGCCGCAGGAAGATTGTCAGCAGGTCTTCAATCGAATACTGCCGGCCATAGACGTTCGTACCGGTGAATAGCCGGCTGGCCAGAAAGGACTTCAGCGACTGTATCAGCCGGCCTTTCTCATCCGCCGCCAGGTAGCGGTCAATTGCTTCGTTGCCGCTGGCCGTGGCTGCCTTCGGCTCAAAGTAAAGGACCGACCTGTGAATCGATGTCGTCTCGACTCCGGCCTCCGATGCGCATGCCACGGCGCTGTTCGTGGTACCAAAGTCCAAACCGAATGCTCTGGGCATCCGATCATGATAACTGGAAGAGAGGGTTTCGGATGAAAACTGAAAATTGATGAACGCGGGCTGAAGCCCGCGACTACATTTGGGCCAAACGTTGTTCCCAATTGTAGTCGCGGGCTTCAGCCCGCGTTCATCAATTTTCAGTTTTCATCCAAATCCGCGTTACCGGCTGGAGGTGGACGAAGAAACCGCCACACCTGTCGCAATGTCGTTTTTGATAACCTTTCCGCCCTTCATCACAAATTTAATTCGTTGAAGTTCTGTGATGTCAGCCAGCGGGTCGCCGGACACGGCGATCAGGTCGGCGAATTTACCCTTGTCGACCGAGCCGATGCGGTCCTGCCATCCCAGCATCTCCGCGTTATTCATCGTTCCGGCCTGGATGGCCCGTGCCGGACTCATGCCGGCGCGCTTGACCAGCCATTCGAATTCGTTGGCCTGTATCCCATGCGGGAAGGGATCGCTATCGACTCCGCTGCCTACCAGGATTTTGAGGCCCTTGGTGGCGACAGCCATGGAGACAGCCTTCTCAAAAATCGGAATGATCCGGTACTTGCCGCCGGTGTTTTTGGCGTCGTTAGCGTCCATGGCGGGAATGGTGTAGCGGACGAATGTCGGATCGTAGTACAGCCCCTTTTGCACCATCGTATTGGCTTGCGCCTGGGTTAACCCAAACGCGTGCTCGATGGTATCGCAGCCGGCGGTGATGGCGTTTTGCAGCCCATCGCCTCCATAAACGTGACAGCCTGCCTTACGGCCAAGACGATGCGTCT
>QHXD01000017.1 GCA_003223895.1 Acidobacteriota bacterium | reverse complement strand
GAACCACGCGTATTGAGGAGACTGATCCCAGTATCACCTACAGTGGAACCTGGTTCACCAATGGAGGGGAAAATAATAGTGGGGGCAGCGCAGCCCTGACGAACTCGACGGGCGCTCGAGCGGTAGTCACCTTCACTGGAACGGGCATCAGCTGGATTGGCGTTGGGGATCGATGGAATGGCCTTGCCACTGTCACCCTGGACGGCCAGCCGTCCAAGGTAGATGGGTGGGCGGAGACTACGGCCTATCAAATGGTGCTTTACAGCATCAGCGGGCTGTCCGTCGGCCCACATAAACTTTCGATTGAGATCAACCATGAGAGGGGTCCCAACGGTGAAGGATCCTGGGTCTGGATCGATGCGTTCGATATCCAGAACGGTAAGGGCTTGTCGGGGGGAGTTCCCACTGCCACCGTCGGCCGCTATGAAAACGATAACCCAGCCTTGACCTACACCGGCATCTGGTACACGAATCAACATCCCATGCACAGCGGCGGGAGCGCGGTGCTTGCGGTTGGCGCCGGATCCGCGGTGACCCTCAATTTCAACGGCACCGGTGTCGCGTGGGTCACGTATCGCGATGAATGGTCCGGCCTCGCTCGAGTCATTCTCGATGGCGAACTGAAGACCACGCTCGATTTGTACCTTTCACCGGGACGCGCGCAGACGGCTCCCTATATTGCCGAAGGCCTGCCACCCGGCAACCACACCATTACGATCGAGGTCACCGGCACGAAAAACGAGAGTGCAGGCGGCGCCTGGGTCTGGCTGGACGCGTTTGACGTAATCCAATAAGTAAGGTCTATAAGTCACCTAATTGCGGTCAAACCCCTCTATCCGCAATTAGGTGATTTGTACGTCTGTCCCCGAATTATTCAACGCACAAAAGCTGTAGCGGCGGTCATAGACCGCCGCTACAGTGGCAGAACCTCCCGTCCGTAGACAGCACACATCGTTTGGAGACCAATATGCATCGGTATTGCGCAGGAGGAACAGTATGATTCGTTGTTTGCGGACTTTTTTTCTTTTACTAATTTTATTTATGGTGAGTGCATCGTTCAGCATAGCCCAAAGCGGTGGGGTTGCGCGTGTTGAGGAGACTGATCCGAGTATCACGTACAGTGGAACCTGGTACACAAATGGGAGTGAAGCTAACAGTGGAGGCAGCGCTGCCCTGACAAACGTGGCCGGCGCTCAGGCCGTCGTGACTTTCACAGGCACAGGTATCAGCTGGATTGGCGTTGGTGATCGATGGAACGGCCTGGCCAACATTACCCTGGACGGCCAGCCATATACGATCGACGGATGGGCCGATTCCACGCACTATCAGCAAGTGTTTTTCACAGTCAACGGGCTGTCGAGCGGCTCACACAAACTCTCGATTGAAGTCCCTCATCAAAGAGGACCCAACGGTGAAGGAGCATGGGTCTGGATCGATGCGTTTGATATCCAGAACGGTGGCGGCGTTTCCGGCGGGATTCCGGCGGCCACAGTCGGCCGCATTGAAAACGACAACCCCGCCCTGACCTACACGGGCATCTGGTACAGGAATGACCACCCCATGCACAGCGGCGGAAGTGCAGTGCTTGCGGTTGGCGCGGAATCCTCGGTGACTCTCACCTTCAACGGCACCGGGGTCGCTTGGATCAGTTATCGCGACGAGTGGTCGGGTCTCGCCAGAGTCATCCTGGACGGCGAACTGAAGGCGACGATTGATACCTATCTGTCACCGGCGCGGGCGCAAACGGCTCCCTATATTGTGCAGGGCCTGGCGCCGGGAACTCATACACTCAGGATCGAAGTCACGGGGACGAGGAATCAGAGTGCCGGTGGCGCCTGGGTTTGGGTGGATGCGTTTGATGTAATGCAGTAGAAACAGAAGAAGCCAGAAGCCAAGAAGCCAGAAGCCAGAATGGGGATTCCTATTCTGGCTTCTGGCTTCTTGGCTTCTGGCTTCTTTTGCCATGATGTAGACTGGCCGGGTGAAAAAGGCGAGTCTGCTGCTAATCGTTACAGCTCTGAACCTGGGCGCACAAACCCGGACGACAGTCGAGCGATACGTCGGTGAGCACCAGCAGGAGATCCTTGGCGAGCTGGTGTCGCTGCTTTCGATTCCGAACGTCGCGTCCGACAAGCCGAACATCCGCAGGAATGCTCAACTTCTGAGCGAGATGCTTCGCCGGCGCGGATTCGCGTCGGAGATTCTCGAGACCGACGTGAATCCGCTGGTGTATGGAGAACTCCGGGTTCCGGGAGCCTCACGAACGATCCTCTGGTATGCCCATTACGACGGACAGCCCTTCGATGCCAGGCTGTGGAAGCAGGAAAGCGCTTTCAAGCCGATTCTGCGCGACGGCCGCATGGAAGAAGGAGCGAGGGAGATTCCGAATTTTGCGTCACTCAAGACGTACCCCTCCGGAGCGCGCGTTTACGCCCGTTCCGCCTCCGACGACAAAGCGCCGATTGTCGCTCTGCTTGCCGCGATCGATGCACTGCGCGCGTCCGGATTGCAGCCGAAGTCGAACATCCGGCTTATTCTCGACGGCGAGGAAGAAGCCGGTTCGCGCGGTCTGATCTCATCGTTGACCCGGTACAAGGACAAGTATCGAGCGGACGTCATGCTCGTTCTCGACGGACCGCTCCATTCCAGCGGCAGGCCGACGATCGTCTTCGGCGGACGCGGTATCGCCACTCTCGAGCTGACCGTATTCGGCCCGAAGTTCGCGCTGCATAGTGGTCACTACGGGAATTGGGTTCCGAATCCTGCGATGGATCTGATCCACCTGCTCGGTTCCATGAAAGATGACAACGGCCGCGTGCTCGTTGAAGGTTTCTACGATGACGTGCCGCCGCTCAGCCCCGAAGAGAAACGTACTCTGGCCTCGGTTCCCGACAATCCGCAGGAGTTGATGCAGTTCTTCGGGATTTCGCGCACGGACAAAGTCGGCGGCAGCTTGCAGGAAGCGCTTCAGTACCCGTCGCTCAATGTCCGTGGCCTTCGAAGCGCCTACGTCGGCTCAGAAGTGCGGACCGTGATTCCGGAATCCGCCACCGCATCGATCGACATTCGGCTCGTGAAGGAAACCGATCCGGACCGGATGGTCCGTCGAGTCCTCGATCAACAAAGAACCCGACGACGCGACGCGAGCCAGGTATCCACGTATCGTGATGGTGAACAGCGGTTCAGGCGGTGCGAGCTTTTCCGCAACAAAAGCTTACCGGACGGAGATGAATCATCCGGTTGCCCTCGAAATCACGAATACAATGCAGCGCACATGGAACCAGGCGCCCGTGCGCATCCGCACCATGGGCGGCACAGTGCCGATGGCCCCATTTGCCGAAACGTTCGGATTTCCCATCATCTCGATCCCGGTGGTGAACTTCGACAACAACCAGCACAGCGAAAACGAAAACCTCCGGTTGGAAAATCTTTGGAAGGCGATCGTAACGTTCGCCGCAGTCCTGGCCAATCCTTAACGGGGAGACACGCATGCTCAAGATTCTCATTGCCGCAGCCGCGCTCAGCGCAATCATCTACACCGGCCTTGCTCAACAGCCGCCCGCGCCGGCGGGGCCGATGCCGCCCATCTTGCAAAACTATCAGCCGGTGACGGCGGAGCGCCTCAAGAATCCCGAACCCGGCAACTGGCTGATGATCCGCCGCACTTATGACGGCTGGGGCTACAGCCCGCTTGATCAGATCACGACGCAGAACGTGGCGCGCCTGCGGCCGGTTTGGGGATTCTCGACGGGTGAAGCGCGCGTTCACGAGTCGGCGCCGATCGTCAACAACGGTGTCATGTTTGTATCGACGCCCAACAATCAGGTGATTGCAATCGACGCCAGGACCGGCAACGTTCTCTGGCGGTACCGGAGACCGCGGCCTGATGGCGCATCTGTTCCTCACGATACCAATCGCGGCGTCGCCCTCTACGCCGACAAGGTCTACTATGCCGCCGGAGAAGCCGTACTCGTCGCGCTCGACGCCAAAACCGGACGGGAAGTTTGGACGACGACCGTGGCGGACAACAAGAGCGGTTACTACACGTCGCTGGCTCCTCTGGTCGGCGGCGGCAAAGTGATGCTTGGCGCTTCAGGCGGAGAGCGCGGAATTCGCGGCTTCGTCGCCGCCTTCGATCTCGATACCGGAAAAGAACTGTGGCGCACCTACACCGTGCCGGCCCCTGGAGAGCCGGGCAGCGAGACCTGGCCGAAGGGTGATCAGTGGAAAACCGGCGGCGCGCCCGTCTGGGTGACTGGAAATTACGATCCCGAAACCAACATTGCTTTCTGGGGCACCGGCAACGGCGGACCGTGGGTCGGCGATCAGCGTCCCGGCGACAATCTCTACACTGCATCCACTGTCGCGATCGACGTGGCCACGGGCAAGATCAAGGGCCATTTCCAATATCATCCCAACGACTCCTGGGACTGGGACGAAGTGTCACCGCCGATCCTGGTCGACTATCGGCGCGGCGGGCGCACGATCAAGGGTTTGATCAACGTCGCACGCGACGGGTATCTGTGGTTCCTCGAGCGCTCCAGCGGACCGATTCGCTTTGTCGAAGGCAAACCGTACGTGAATCAGAACGTGTTCCTCCGCCTCGATCCCGAAACCGGGCGGCCCGATATCGATCCCGGCCACAAACCCGCGACCGGAAAGGTCGCCGAGTTCTGCCCGAACGCGCATGGCGGCAAGAATTGGCCGCCAATCGCCTTCAGTCCCCAGACTCGCATGATCTACATTCCGGCCAATAACAATCTGTGTGGAGGATTCATGGGCGTGGAGGTGGAGTACGTGCCGGGCCGAGGTTACACGGGTACCTCGGGAAACACTTCCGCCGCCAAACCCGGCGCCGATCATTTTGGTGAAGTGCAGGCCTGGAGTGTGGACACCGGCCAAAAAGTGTGGACGCACAACTACGCGAAGAGCCCCAACTGGGGCGCAATGCTGGCGACCGCCGGCGGACTCGTATTCAGCGGTGGAACCAACGATCGCAAGATCCATGCGTTCGACGCAGCCAGCGGCAAGCTGCTGTGGGAATGGCCCACGACTTCCGGGATTCTGGCGCCACCGACGGCGTTTCTGCTCGACGGGAAACAGTACATCGCGGTCCACTCGGGCTGGGGCGGTGACTCCCGAGGAATGCAGGCAACTCTTAACCGGCTCTTCCCGGGCGAGTTTCCGGAAGTCCCGGAGGGCGGCGCCGTCTGGGTGTTCGCCCTCGAATAAGCAGGGTTGGAATTAGCCGCGAATTACGCGGATTACGCGAATGGGCGCATTAAGGAATCTTTGATGCGCCCATTCGCGTAATCCGCGTAATTCGCGGCTAATTCTTTGGGAATTTGGCTTGACATGATTTCGCGCGGTAACTGACTATCTCGGACATGAAAACATATCTCACTTCGATTGTTCTGATTGCAGCCCTCATGGCAAGCGTATCCGCGTTTGCCCAGGAACCGGTTACCGGCTCGTCCGACCCGGAGTCCCTTTTCACCAGCAAGGATCCGAAGCTCAATGCCAACAAGCAGGTCGTTCTTCACATCATGCGTGACCTGCTCGAGGCAAACCATTGGAGCGACGCGCCCAAATATCTTTCCCAGCGGTACATTCAGCACAACCCCAACGTCGCTTCCGGCCTCGAACCGGTGATGAAGTTTTTCGGCAGCCGGCCGCAGGGCCCGATTCCGGACAAGAACAGCTGGAGGACCAAAGTTGTGTCGGTGACCGCAGAAGGCGACCTGGTGGTCGTGGCGATTGCGCGGGAATACGATGATCCAAGACAGCCCGGCAAGAAGTACACGTCCACATGGTTCGACATGTGGCGGATCAAAGACGGCAAGGCCGACGAGCACTGGGATGCCGCTACGATCGCGGCCCCCGCGCCCCGGGGACAGCGCTAATTGTCGGCTAACTTCAACTGAACGGTGAGCTGGTCGCCTCTTCCGAAGTGCACCGGCTCACCTTTACCTTCATATCTTCTCATGAATGCGGCGTTCCGATAGGCCGCACCTTCCAGCTCCGGCCATGCAAACAGATGATAGGAGCCCGGCGTGATCCCTTGAATCGTGAACGCGCCGTTCGAATCGGTCACGGCCTTTCGATAGCGATTGACCTCTTCACGAGCCAGCCCATCCGGTACAAGCGCCACGACAGCGTCTGGAATGTTTTTTCCGCGCGAATCCGTGACTACGCCCTCAACAATTCCTCCATCGCGGCGCACGAAAACAGCGAGTTCTGTTTCGCCACTGACTCGAAGCGGCTGAGTCAGAATGTCGTGCGCACCTTCGGTTGCGGATGCGACGTATGCATCCGGCGGCAGGTCCCGGAACCACACTGGATATGTCCCTTCCGGAACACCGTCGATCACGAAAGCTCCGTTCGATTGGCTAAGGCTGCGATATGCGGCATTCGCCGGCATCACAGGTCCACTCAAAAGCGTCATGTCGATATTCGCCAGAGGCAAAGGCTCCTTGTCCTCCTCTTCCAGAACAACCCGCCCGGTCAAACGCTTGTTCGGTCGCACTTCGAGGTCCCGCTCAAGATCCACTCCCCGAACTTCGACTGTGGTATGGCCTGAAACCGGTCCTGCCGATGTCGCCCATCCAACGGTAAATTCGTACGTGCCCGGCGGCAAGTTGGGAATCAGAACTTCGTCCTCGCGAGAAACAGGCGTCAGGTAGGTGATCCCGGGTGCCAGGGCTTGAACCGGACCGTAGAAGGCGACGAGCATCCCGCCTGCGCTGCCCACCGCGCCGGACGACAACGCCCATTTGACTTCCCTCCGGGCCGGCTTTGGCTCACCGGTGGAGTCGACAATTCGCAAGCGCACCGCCGCAAGTTTGTCTGACAACATCCGGATGTCATCCAGCGTGTAATCCTGCCCAGCCTGGACATCAAATGGCACCGCTTTCAGCGGGTCTTCGATCGCCGGATAATATGTGGTCACGGGCGCCATGCCCGTCCCATCCGGTGTCACGGCAGCCGGTAGTGGTGCCACGGAAATGAGGTACTCGCCGCGCCGAAGTCCGCGAATCTCAAATTCACCGGTTTGTTTTGTGAGCGCAGTATCGGGAGTCCGGATGACTCGAGCCCCATTGTCGTCGTAGGCATACCGGTATGCCATGACCCTCACACCGGCCGCGGGCTCACCGTGCGTGTCGAAGACGCGGCCTGCGATCGAGCTCGCAGGAAACACGCCTTGAACGGAGCTTTGAGCGTTTCCTTCGACCGGCGCCGCAAGACAAACGGCGAGAAGAACCAACTGAGCCAGCCTTAGCGTGGTGCCGGTGTGGGTAACTGCCTCCTGCCGTAACCGGGACGATACTGTTGATGACAGGTCACGCATGCGGTGTAGAGCTGATCGTTTAACGCGAGAATTCCGTCGAGATCCTTGGCTTTCCCAAGCTTGTATGCCGCCGCTCCAACATCCACCAGCATTTTCGAATACTTGATCCAATCGCCCTGGTCCCTGGCGCGGCCGGGCATCATGAGCAGGTTTCCTGACTCCGCAAGCGTGAGGGCCGTGCGCTGAAACCGCATCCAGTCGAGATCGCTCTCGGGAGGCGTCCTGCCGATATAAAAGATGTCGTCTGAGGTCGGATAGATGATCTCGACCATGAGCTGGCTCATGGTGGCGACATTCTGGAATGTCGATGTTGGCGCCGCTGCCTGTGCCGCGATTGTTCCTCCGCCGGCCGAAAACATCATCGGAGCAGGAGAACGCAGAGCCGGAATCCCCCGCTGTGCCGTCAAGGGCAGCGCTACCAGCATCGCGAACAGAAATGGAAAACGGAAGCTTCTCATATGGACCCCTCAGTGCGTCATCGCATAGATCATGAAATTAAGTCCCATGCGATACGCATATCCCGAAAACCTTTCCGGATAGCATGCCGCATCCATGTATTCCCACGCGTCGCCGAGATCGGTGTTGTATGTCACGACCACCATCAGGCGTCCGGTGTCGTCGGAAATTCCATAGACCCTGGGAATTTTGTCGTCTGACCGTTCCCATGTTGGTCCGCCGTCGCAGCCGTTTCCCACATTGGGGACTTGTATGACCTCGTTGACATCGAAAAACGTGTGAAAGACCTCATGGGATAGCGGCAACACCTCGATCGGCCGGTCAGGGAAAACCTTTCTGATTTGTGCCTCGAAGTTCGCCTTTTCGGCGAGGCCCCAAAAGTCGTCGACATGAAGAAAGCCGCCGCGCATGAAATACTCTCGCAGCCGCTCCGCCTCTTTATCACTGAAGGACAGGCCCCCGGGTTCGACGATGTAGATGAAGGGAAACTTGAAAAGATCGTCGTCCATGATCTCGATGACGTTCGGATTCGGATCGACATGCATGCCCGTCAAACGGTGGATACCGCCCATGAACTTGCAGTCGCCGCCGGGATAATCCGTGGCCCAACCCCAGCCCTGGATAGGGAAAAAGTTCTTTCCACCGAATTCAGGACATTTGAAGGGCGCCGGCTTGGGCATCGTGAAGCTCCGGCGGCGACCGAAAAATCCTCCTCGCACGCCGCCCTCGGAATACAAGAGCCTGGTGAAGTAGAACTCCGGAGGATCGGCTGGCGTATCCGCCAGGACGGCGGTCATAAAAACGAAAGAGGCCGTGATGAAGAGCCCCAGCAACAATAGAGCCGCAGCTTTTTTCATATAGTCGTTTCGGTGAGACTAACGTTCTCTCCCTGCCATGTCAATCTTGCGCGGGGCGGATCTGCAATCCGCAGATCCGCTCTTCGTCGGATTAGGAGGAAACGCCTACTGCCGGCTCGCCTGCTCGGCCCCGAGGCCCGTATTCGCGCGGATGAGCAATTCATCGAACTTGACCTCGGCCGCGGGTTCGCGAGTCAGGAGTGTTCCAAGAACGGCCCCGAGAAACCCGAGTGGGATGCTGAGAATTCCGGGGTTCTCGAGAGGAAAGAGCGCACGATCGGCACCCATGATACTGGGACTGATCAAAATCAGAGCCAGCGACGCGGCGAGTCCCGTGCCGAGGCCGGCGACAGCGCCGGTCGTGTTGAACCTTCGCCAGAAGAGTGAGAAGACAATCACGGGCAGGTTCGCCGATGCTGCTACGGCAAACGCCAGCGCCACGAGAAAGGCCACGTTGGCCGTCGGACCCAGGACGATCGCAACGGCTATTGCGACCGCGCCGACAACAAATGCCGCCATGCGGGCCACCCGCACTTCTTGCCCCGGTTTTCGCTCCCTGCCGTGGTGCATCACGTTCGTGTAGAAATCGTGCGCGAATGATGTCGAAGCGCTGATCGTAAGGCCGGCCACAACCGCAAGAATCGTGGCGAAAGCTATGGCCGAAATAAAGCCGAAAAACACCTCGCCTCCGAGGGATTTCGCCAGGAGTGGCGCGCTCATATTCGTTCCACCGTTCACGGCAATCGTGTCGCGCCCGACGATGGTCGCAGCGCCAAACCCAAGAAACGTCGTCATGATGTAGAACACGCCGATCAACGCCATTGCCCAGACCACGCTGATCCGGGCGGTGCGCGCATCGGGCACGGTATAGAACCGCACGAGAATATGCGGAAGGCCGGCGGTTCCGAAGATCAGCGCCATACCGAGGGAAATCAGATCGAGCGCCCCGTAAGGCGGCTTGAATCGCAAACCCGGCTGCATGAAGTCCCGGACAACCTTCTGGCCGTTTTCCGTGTACGTGACCTGCCCGACTGCATCGAAGAAATTTGACAAGCTGAACCCGAAGTGCGCAAGCACGAGGAAGCTGAGGACCATCGTCCCGCCCATCAGCAGAATCGCCTTCGTGATTTGTACCCACGTGGTTGCCAGCATTCCACCGAAGACAACATATACGACCATCAGAATTCCGACACCGGTAACGGCTGTGTTGTAGCCGATGCCCTTCAGTAAGACTGAAACGAGCGCACCGGCCCCGACCATCTGCGCAATCATGTAGAAGGTGCTGACGATGAGGGTGCTCAACGAAGCCATCGCGCGCACCGGCCTCGGATTCAACCGGTATGCCAGCACATCCGCCATGGTGTACTTGCCGGCGTTTCGCAGGGGCTCAGCGACGATCAGGAGAACGGTCAGGTAGGCGACGAGCCATCCGACCGAGTACATGAAGCCGTCATAACCCTGGAATGCGATGATGCCCGCAATCCCGAGGAACGACGCGGCACTCATATAGTCTCCCGCAACGGCAAAACCGTTTTGCCAGGCCGTAATCTGCCGGTTGGCGGCGAAATAGGCTGCCGTTCCTCTCGAGCGCTGTGCCGCCCAGTAAGTAATGACCAGGGTGGCTCCAACAAATATGAGAAACATCACAAGTGCAGTCACGGTTTGGCCTGCCGATCCGTGATTTTCTTAGCCAGCACATCCAGGCGAGCGGCCGCGCGCAGATACAATCCCGCAATGCCCCAGGCAACAAAAAACTGCGACAGCGCGAACAGATACGCCAGGTTCACGTTGCCGATGACTCTTCGCTGCATCAGCCGTGGCGCGTATCCGACAAGAACAGGAAGCGCGAAGTAATAGATGATGAAGAACAGTGTCGCGGGAATGACGACCCTGAGCTTTTCCCGAACGAGCCGTTTGAAGTCGGATGACGCAGCGATCTCTTTCCACTGTTCCACGCCGGCATCCTATCTTAGTTTTTGCAAATTTCCCGAGAGTAAATTACCTTCTGACAGGATCTGGAAAGGAGATTCCCGATGACACGTCGATTTCTTATTACAATGTGTTGCCTGGCGCTCGTTTGTCTGGCAGCAGGTTTCGCCGCTGCTCAGGCTCCGGCGTCCAGCCCGAAGACGCCTCCTGCCAGTCAGCCGGATCTGCAGGGAACATGGAGTTTCGCCACCATCACGCCGTTGGAACGACCCGCTGAGCTTGCTGGGAAAGAATTCTTTACCGAAAAGGAAGCGGCTGAATACGAGAACGAAATACGAAAGCGGAACAACATGGATCGCCGCGACGGAACGGCGGAAGCCGACGTCGGCCGCGCCTACAATGACTTCTGGTGGGATCGCGGAACGCGCGTCGTCAAGACCAGGCGAACTTCGCTGGTCATCGATCCGCCGGATGGAAAGATTCCTCCGCTGACAGCCGCAGGCCGCGAGAGGCAAGCCGAACGACAGGCGGCGAATCGCGGACATGAATTCGACGGTCCGGAAAACCGGCCTCTGGCGGAGCGCTGCATCATCTGGGCATCCACTGGACCGCCCATGCTTCCCACTGCCTACAACAACAATATTCGAATCGTGCAGGGTCCCGGCAACGTGGCGATTCTCATCGAAATGATTCATGACGCCCGCATCATTCCCCTCGATGGGCGTGCGCATCTTCCACAGGATGTCCGCCAGTGGAAAGGAGACTCGCGCGGCCATTGGGAAGGCGATACCCTGGTCGTCGAGACGACGAATTTCACAAACAAGACGGCCTTCAGAGGAGCCAGCGAGAACATGCGGCTCACGGAACGCTTCAAGCGCCTGGATTCGGACACGCTTCTTTACCAGTTCACGGTTAACGATCCGGCGACATTTACAAAGCCGTGGACCGTGGAGATCCCCGTGACGCAGAGCGACGGTCCAATTCTCGAGTACGCCTGCCACGAGGGCAACTATGCCATGTCCGGCGGTCTCGCCGGAGCGCGGGTGCAGGAGCAAAAAGCGGCGAAGTGAAAATCCGGCCGCGAATTACGCCAATGACGCGAACGGGGCGCAAACCAAGTTCTTTGATGCGCCCCGTTCGCGTCATTGGCGTAATTCGTGGCTGGATTTTTGGCATATAATGCGGCTGAACGAAGGGGGATTTTCGATGACGTATCGATTTCTTGTTTCAATGTGTTGCCTGGCCGCGGTGATCGCCATCCCGTGGTTACCGGGTTCTTCCCTTGGCCAGGCGCCAGCGAAGACCTGGACGCCCCCGCACACACCGGACGGTCAGCCGGAGATCCAGGGAACGTGGAGCTTTGCCACGATTACACCGCTGGAACGACCCGCAGACCTTGCCGGGAAGGAATTCTTTACCGAAAAGGAAGCCGCGGAGTACGAGAAAGATGTGGTACTTCGCAACAATAAGGATCGGCGCGACGGCTCTGCCGAAGCCGACGTGGGCCGCGCGTACAACGATTTCTGGTGGGACAGCGGCACAAAGGTCGTCAAGACGAGGCGAACCTCACTGGTCATCGATCCTCCGGACGGAAGGATTCCGCCCCTGACGCCGGCGGCGCGGGAAAGACAGGCCGAGCGCGCGGCGCAGAACCGGGGACATGAGTTTGACGGCCCTGAGAATCGGCCTCTGCCCGAACGTTGTCTCGTCATGCAGGGCTCCGGGCCGCCAATACTCCCCACGGCCTATAACAACAATACTCAAATCGTACAGGGGCCGGGATACGTCGCGATTCTCATCGAGATGGGCCATGAAACCCGTGTCATCCCCCTCGATGGCCGTCCGCATCTTCCAAAGGATGTCCGGCTGTGGAAGGGAGACTCGCGCGGCCATTGGGAAGGCGAGACCCTGGTTGTCGAGACCACGAATTTCACGAACAAGTCGGCTTTCCGGGGAACGAGCGAGAACATGCGTCTCATCGAACGTTTCAAGCGCATGGATGCGAATACGCTTCTCTACCAATTCACAGTCGAGGATCCGGCGACATTTGCAAAGCCGTGGACCGTAGAGATTCCCGTGCCTAAATCCGAGGGCCGGATATTCGAATACGCCTGCCATGAGGGCAACTACGGAATGTTCGGTGCCCTCGCCGGGGCCCGAGCGGAAGAAAAGAAAGCTGCCGCAAACGGTAATAAGAGCTCGAAGTAATGAGCTGTATTCAGCCGCGGAGCGGCGACAGAG
>QHXD01000791.1 GCA_003223895.1 Acidobacteriota bacterium | reverse complement strand
AGTCATCAACGCGGTATCGCTGATTGCAGTGGCCCGGCCGGTAGTCCTGCGTATCGTGTTGTCGAACGGGGAAGGCTGCCCGTACACGAGGTTATCTTTGGGACGAGCTTCGGGTGCGGGTGTCTGGCCGCGCACCGACCGTACAGTTCCCATCACAAAGCTGGCCAGTGCGCCGCCAACCTTTAGGAACCGCCTGCGATCGGAATGGGAGTGTGAACCCATAGATCTTTCTCCTTAGGTGATACCTGTAGCGGCGGTCCATGACCGCCGACATTGCAGCAGGTTGCGGGATCGCCGGCGGTCATAGACCGCCGCTACAGTTGAAAATTCAACGTTTTTGACGGATGGCTCCTTATAGCACCGGCCTGCGGGGGAATCAATTGATTTGGTAGCGATCCGGGCCAGCGGGCGTGGCCGGGAAACGGGCACGACTAGAGCATGATCGGTAGCGGAGCCTTATTCCTTTTCGAAACGCTGCGCGTGTAAGATAGGGCTTCCCTCCCAGCCCCTATTCGTAATATTCCGGCGATATCTTCAGCCTGGCCTTCGCCACCGCGTCATGCTGGATCCAGAGCTGAGCCCTGGCATTCTTGACGAACGTCTCGATCATCTCGCGGCTCTTTGCAGTCTGCTCCTTGTTGAAGTCGAAACCGGGAATGACTTTCAGTTTGAGCTCTTCGGGATAGTGATACAGGTCGCCCGACAGAAGCACCGGTCCGGTTTTGGGAAGCTTCAGGAACAGAGACTGGTGGCCAGGTGTATGGCCGGGTGTGAATTTGATCACGACGGTGCCGTCGCCAAAGACGTCATGATCTTCGCTGTTGAGCAACGTGGTCTTGCTTTTTTCCAGGTCGCCGAAGAGCGCGCGATTCGGAGCATTCGAGCCTCTGGCCGTGCCGCTGCTGTTTGCGAACATTGCGTCGCGCTCGATCTTCTGCACAATCCACGTGGAGCCGGCGAATGCGTTGGCGTTCGCGACGTGATCGCCGTGATAGTGGGACAGAGCGAGATAGGTGATATCGGCGGGTGTGTAGCCGATCGCAGCCAGCTGCGGCAGCAGAGGCCTGGTGACCGTGAAGGCTCCCTGCGTCGCAGGACCGGGAGCCTTGAAGTTGCTGTCGGGGATTTCACCGGTATCCCACATCAACGTTCCCTTCGGATGCGCGATCAGATAGCACGGCGTAAACATTTCGGTGGTCGCAAGCTGCCCCGGCTGGAATCCAAAGGCAGTTTCACCAACTCCGGTGATTTTCCCGCAATCGAGAATATACAACCGGAGCGATTTTGGAGCTGCAGCACGGCCCTTTTGCTGGGCGGCCGCCGGGGGCACAGCGGTCAGCGCGGCAAGCGCTGCCGCGAACAAGGCAAAGCGTATTTTTCGAGTCCACATGGGCGCCAAGCATACCACTGCTCGGAACCTTATTTGAACCGCACCTGATCGATAAGCCCGCTCAGCCCGGCGATGTTCGAAAGGTTTGTTCCGATCATGGCTTTGCTGGAGAGAACGATGCGGTCCTGTTCTCCGTAGAGGCAAATCAGCGAGGGTGTGGAGTTCCTTACGAGATTTTGCGGCAGGTTGAGCGCGAGGTTCTGGTAGATGAATCCGGAGACATAATCGCGCCCGTCGGCCGGCAGCTGTGAAAGAAAATTGTCGGATCGCGCGAGCGACGCACCGGTGTCTCGATACTGCATGGCCTCGAGCAGAAGCGTCCGATCCGGCGCAATGAGCATGTACCCTCGCCAGAAAGTGTAATGAACCTTATACGATGCTGCCGGGAAGCTGACCGTATAGAACGTACGTCCATCAACAGTTTCTGAACTCAAGCTCACACTGGGCTGCTGTTTTGCTGCAGCTTCATGATTGGCCTCGGAGACCATCCACTGGATCGTGTTCTGGAGACGTGCGGCATCATACACTTCGACGACAATCTTCCAGGCGGGCGCCGGGAGAATCGGACCGTCCATCGCGAACAGGAACTCGCCTCCGAGAGGTGCGGCGAGGTCATGACGGATGTCGATCCGGTGCTGGTTCTGGAAATCGTCGATATCATGGATTGCCTGAGGGTTGTTCCGCTGGAGAAATGCATAAACGTCCTCGATGATGAGCGATGGATCCTTCATCGCAATGGCTGCGACACCATAGGCGTTGGATGAAACAAACTCGAGCGCGCCCATCGGTGCGGGATTCGCAAGCCAGCCCATCATGCCCCGGCGCGTCTGATTGAATCCGAGTACGGCACGATAGGAGGAACCGTCTTTCCCGTGTTTCTGCTCAATGACCAGTTGTTGAGCATCGGCCAGCCCCAGTTGCGTCGTTACCGGTCTGGCGGGCAGGAGTTTTTGAAGATCGGCGGCAAGGAACCATGTGACTCCCTCTCGATAGGCAGCGGAGATTCGCTGGTAGAGCGCAGTGGACAGGAAGGGATTGGATCTCGTTTGATGCCGGAATGCGAGAACCTCATCGATCATTCCAGGCGAGGAAACGACAAAGAGGCCGCTGTCGACCACAAACGGGATCTTGCTCCCCGGCAGACCCTGGATTGCAGCCTTCAGAGATTCCGGCTGCAATGCTTCCGCAATGAGCACTGGCGCAAGGTCTTTCTCGCCGTCTTTGAGTGGCACAGCAATGATGATCTCGGAACCCAGGTAAGTCCCGACCTGGCGAACGCGATTCATCACATCGTCGGATGGCCACGAGGCTCCAAGCGATGGATCCTCGCGTACCCGCTGTTTGAAGGCTTGATAGACTTCGTCGACTGCTTCCTTCAGATTTGGAAGTGAAGCAAACGCAACAGTGTTTGCGGGAACCAGATTGACGAGATTCGATGTGTAGCGCAGGTCCGCGGCGGCCGGCGGAATGGTGTTCAACACGGGATTCGATGCGAACTCCTGTCCGGCCGTTAGCGCCTGAACCGTCGGGCCGTTCTGCACACGAACCTCTCCTTCAACGACCGAAACGCGCGATCCCTTCACACCGGCATTGACGGCAAATTTTGTGCCCACGACCGACAACGTAAGATCGCTCGTGGCAAGGTAAAGATGGCCGGAACGCTGCTTTGCTGCAGTTACAACGACGCTGCCCCGGCCGAGCCGGATTTTGACCCCATCATCCCCGCGGTCCAGCGACAATTCGGAGCGCTCCTGCACTTCGATCCGTGAACCATCCGCCAATTGGAGCACCGCCCTTGATTCTTTTCCCGTGCGCACAAGCCGATCCCGATCGATTCGATCACCCGCATTAATGGGGTGAATATCCGCGTCCGATACCACGAACAGATTGCCATCCACTGTCTGGGCAATCGCGTGCACATCGATTGGCCAAAGGAAATCCCGAATCGCATTCCTCTGGCTCAAGCCGGCAATGAAGAGCAACCCGGCGGCTACCGCCCACGCGGCCACGTGCCGATACGTCCGGGTCTTATACGTGGTTCGTTGGGACATGGTGGCGCGAAGCCCCTCATGA
>QHXD01000785.1 GCA_003223895.1 Acidobacteriota bacterium | reverse complement strand
CGATTTCGGGTCTGGTCCGTTCTATGTCAATACCCGGCTGCAGGAATGGGCAGTCGAACGCGATCAGACACGGCGAGCGGCCGTCAGTTCTTTCGGGTTCAGCGGCACCAACGCGCATTTGATCCTTGAAGAGGGCCCTTCGATCGAGCCCGCGGCAGTCGAACGCCCGGGCTACCTGCTGGCGCTCTCCGCCCGAACCGCCGAACAGTTGAAGGAGCAGGCACACAATCTCCTCGGGCATCTCAAACGTACGTCCGGCCTGTCGATGACCGACTTGAGCTTCACCCTATTCGTGGGCCGTATGCATTTCACGCATCGCCTCTCCTGCCTCGCACGCAATCAGGACGAACTCATTCATCTTCTCGAGCAATGGATCGAAACGGGGGAGGCGAGCCAAATCTATAGCGCAGAGATTCAAGAAGGCAGAATACGCGAGCAGGTTTCGCTGAAGAAATTCGGAAACTACTGCATTCAGGAATGCGAGGATTCCACGAATACTGCCATCTATCTGGAGAATCTGGCAGCCATTGCCGAGCTTTATGTCCAGGGATACTCTCTGGACTTTCCCGCCCTATTTTCGCGAGATGCTAGGCGGATACCGCTGCCGACGTACCCGTTTGCGAGCGAGCGTTACTGGATCGACGCTATACCTGCTACCGCGCCGAGATCAACCGACACATCCAATCTCAACCAGCAAAGCTATGGCTCTACGTTCACCGGTGTAGATGAAGACCTTCGCGCTTGGCTCGAGAAGGAATTGCGGCAAATGGTCATGGAATTCCTGAACCTCGATACCGACGATGTTTCGTTAGACAAGGTATTGGTGGATCTGGGACTCGACTCCATTGGGCTATCGAAATTTGCGAATGCGATCAACAAGAAGTACCAACTGGATATAACGCCGGTTCTGTTCTTCGACTATCCGTCGATAGACGCGCTTGCGAAATATCTGTCTGTGGAGCGGGAAAGCGAAATCCGTCGAATCTATCGAGGTTCCGGTGCCGCCGCCCGCCTGCCCGCGCACCCGCCGCGCAAGAAGGCACAGCAAACAGCGCAGCCTCGGCAGGCTGAAGTTCCGGGATGGATACAAGACGCACGGCTTGATCCGCATTTGCAACCGCTGAGCGACGCGCCAAACCGTGTGGCCCCGCGCGCAATATTGCTGACAGGCGCCACAGGTTTTCTCGGAGCCCATCTCCTGAACGACTTGCACGATCGCACTGACGCGACAATCTACTGCCTCGTGCGGGCGCACGACGACCGCGAAGCTCAAGAACGTTTGCAGACCAATTTTGCGCGTTACTTCGCTCATCCGTACGGCCATGACCGCATACGCCCGCTGGTTGGAGACATGACGCAACCCTATCTGGGACTCTCACCGCAGACTTACACCAGATTGGCGGAGGAAACGGACATCATCGTCCACAACGGAGCACAACTGCATCACATCGCTCCGTATGACCACTTGAAAGCAAGTAACGTGGACAGTACCGTGGCCATGCTCGAGTTGGCGACCAACGCAAAGTCAAAGTGGATACATTATGTTTCGTCGCTGGCGGCGGCGGTAGATCGCGACGACGATGGATGGCTGCTCGAAGACTTTCCACAGATGGATCCCTCGGAACTTGCCGGCGGTTACGCGCAGTCGAAGTGGGTATCGGAAAAGCTGCTGGCGGAGGGGGCCCATCGCGGCATCGGTGTAACCATTTTTCGTCCCGGATTCATCAGCGGCCGCAGCGATAACGCTGTCTGGCCGCTCGAAAATGATCATCTGTTGCGGGTCATCAAAGGCTGCGTGCAGATGGGGTACGCGCCTGAGAGTAACCTGACGCCGAATATGGCGCCCGTCGATTTTCTCAGTTCGGCGATCGTCCGGATTGCGCTTAGTGAAGATATGACAGGCCGGGTCTTCAATCTGGCCAATCCACATGTCGTGCCCTGGGAGACGATCATCACCTGGCTGCAAGGCTGCGGCTATCCGGTGCGCGTGGTGCCGAACGACGTGTGGCGGGTACAACACCTTCGCCATGTAGACGAAGCAAACGCGTTGTTTCCGGTCCTGTCGTTCTATCTTGGCGGAGAAAACACGGACCGCCATGCACAACTGCTGTCCAAGCTGGCGAAGGTCCGCAACGATGCTACGGCGCGGATGCTCGCGCATCTGAGAATGTCATTTCCAGTCATTGACCGCGTTCTCTGGGAGCGCTACGTACGCTTTTTCCAGAGCAGCGGGTTTCTCCCGAGTCAGACCTAGGGGACAAGAGGAAGCACGACCATGGATGCGTCCTATACACGACAGATCATTACCGAGAAGTTGTCCGAGGCGCTCAAAATGGATCCCAGCATGATCCGCGGTGATGCGTCATTTGCGGACTACGGCGTCGATTCCATCATCGGTGTCAATCTCGTCCGCACGATCAGCGAGGCGTTGCAGATT
>QHXD01000784.1 GCA_003223895.1 Acidobacteriota bacterium | reverse complement strand
GTCGAAGAAGCGGCGGAGTTGCGTGTTGCGCGCGGCGACGACGCGGTGCCTTATAGTTTCGGAAGACTCCGCCACACGGGCGCCCGTGAGGTCTTTGTAAGGAACCGCCGGCACGTCGACCTGAATATCGATGCGGTCCATGAGCGGGCCGGAGATCTTGGACATGTAGCGTTGAATCTGTGGCGGCGTGCAGAAGCATTCGCGGCGGAAGTCATTCGCAAAGCCGCACGGGCAGGGATTGGAGGCGGCGACGAGAATGAACGACGCAGGAAAAGTGAGGGTCATTGCGGCGCGAGCGATGGTCACCCGGCGGTCTTCCAGCGGTTGTCTCAGGACCTCGAGAACGTTGCGAGGGAATTCGGGAAGCTCATCGAGGAAGAGCACGCCGTTGTGTGCCATGCTCACTTCGCCGGGCCGAGGAATCGGGCCGCCGCCAACGAGACCTGCATCCGAGATCGTATGGTGCGGTGAGCGGAATGGCCTGGTGCCGATAAGGCCCGTTTCGGATGGCAGAACTCCGGTGACGGAATGGATACGCGTTGTTTCCAGACTCTCCTCGAACGTCATTGGCGGAAGAATCGTCGGAATTCTCTTCGCCAGCATCGTCTTGCCTGCGCCCGGTGGGCCTATAAGAAGCATGTTGTGGACACTATCCGGGCGGATTGACTATGTGACGTGTTAGTTTCTCTGTAAAAAAAGCGCCACGACAATAACGGCTCAAACTTCACCGCGCTTTCCGCGCCTCTTCACGGATGAGCAGTTACGTCTGGTTATGGTTAAAGGCCGGAGAGCGTTTGCCTGGACAGGACTTTCAGACAGAACGTCGTTCTAATTAACGGAGAGCCAGTGTCAAAGGTTCTCCCGATGAAGTCTGGAATCGGAGTACTCCGGTCCTTGTCTGAGATGGTGGCGGATTCAGCAGAATGAATTGCGTGGAGTAACCGCCACCAACGGCGAGATGTGGAATCAACGACGGCGTTGTCGCGGGAACATCCGCTTCGTCGAACGGGCTCGTGGTTGTGATCAGAAAATCGCCGCGCTCGTTATAACGGTCGCCTGAAACGCCTCTGGCAGATTCTGCAAACCCGCTATCTGGTTGAGGAACATCGCAACCTGGCCATTCGCCGGAACGCGCACGTTGGCCGAACCCAGCAAGGAACCCGCCAGACTCCGGACCTCAGCTTGCACACTCGCGGCGTCCGGTGACGCATTCGCGATAGCGATACCCGACTGTATCGACCCCGCTTCACTCGCGTTGAATTTTCCGGAGGATTCCACATACATCCGAAACGCGCGACCCGCTGGAACGACGGGTATTCCTGCCTCGGAGACCGTGATCGCTCCAGGTTTGTAGGAGAACACGTTGCACACCGATGGCGCGCCCAATCCAGCCGCCGGCACAATGCGCACAGAACCGCTCGTGATACTGCTTCCGCCGCCGGCAGTGACGATCCGGCGGGACGATCTCGCCGGAATGGAATACACGAAGCTTGCCGCCGCCTGGCCGGCGACGCGAACGCTCACGGGCAGTCCCGACGTCGTGTCCGAACCGCGATCGAAGAACTGAATCGTTCCGTTGACCGGCGCGTCGGATGGATTGACAAGCAGGATCTGAGTTGTCCAGCCGGCGCCATCTGCAAAATAGGGTAAGACCTGCGTCCCACTCACTGCCGCAAGCGGAACCACAGGCAATGTCGTGATCAGGAACTCGCTGCGTTCGTTCAGCAAGCCCCGCAGCGCGACCGCGCCGACGGGAAGGTCGGAAGAAAACGTAAACGTCCCGCGGAAAGACGCGCCGCTATTGAACGGCGGCTGATCCAGAAACTTCGCGACCTGCGCGCCGCCGGCAATCGACATAGTCCCGGTGCCGCTATTCCGGCCGTTCTCGTCTGTGAAGTAAAACGAGATGGTCGCCTCGTGCGTGTTGGGATTCGCGATCGCCAGGCCCGTGTTTACGGGGAAACTGGTGTCCGCATAGATTCTTCCCGACTTTACGGCTTGAGCCATGGGAACGCTGGCTTCGGTGACGAGGACTCCGTTCTGTCGCAGTTGAAAGATCGCCAACCCCGCCGGGACCGAACCGTTATTCGCGGGCTGAACGCTTCCGAAGCCGGTCGTCACGGTACTCGAATCCTGCGCGGCCGTAAGCGTGATTCCGCCCCGGGATTGCGTCGAGTACGGAGTCCCCGGACCTTCGGGCGTGCCCTTATAGATGACCTGCTGCTCTTGATCGTTGACGGCCAGGACGAATATCGTGCCGTCGTCGTTCATGACGATCTGATTGATCGCCGTCAGCAGAGCACCATCGGGCGTGAAGTCACTGGTGGACTGGACATAGTGGAAGCTGTTTCCGATCCGGGCAGCGATCGCACTGTTGTTACTGTTGCCGGTATAGGCAAAGCCGATATCGCCCCGCGAGTTGACGCCGAAGGAATAGCCATCATTGACGAAATCACCACTCGCCGTCCTGTCGGTCCTCGAGGCGGGGTATTGCCATGCGCCGCTCGAATAAGCAGCAAATGTTTGCTGGCCGTCCGCCATGGTGATCTGCGTCACCAGGGATGTACTCGTCGCTTGTAAGATTGTCGATATGCTGCGGACCGCACGGCCGTCAGGCATGATCTGACCGGGCTTCAAAATTATTTTGGAGGAGGAACCGTCCCACTGCATTACATAGTTGTCACCGCCGGAAGACAATTCGAAAGAAACGTTTCCGGCCTCATCGACGACAGGATAGTGGGCCCCAGTCATCGTCAGGTTTGCAGGAACGTCCGATGGAGCCATGACTTTCTGGACGCGGGAATCGCGGATGAAGTAGATCCCGGCTCCCCCAAACTGCGCCACCCAGTCACCGCGTGAGTTGATACTGAATGCGCTTGGCGTATTCAACACGGTGGTTCCACCGAACGAGATCGGAAGCCGGACCTGCCAATCGAGGGCTCCGTTGCGCCAGACAAATACTCCGTCGTTGGAGGAAGGGTTGGAGCCGGAGCCGAACACGACACTTCCGTCCGGCAGCGATGAGGCTTGTTTGAAAGCCGTGGTGATCTGGACGCCGGCAAAAGCTTTGCCATTGGGCAGCGTGTCACCGATGCGAACCAGTGGCTGCAGGCCGCCGTCATTCTTTAATCTGTCAATACTGCCGACGCGCCCGCCGGCGATGACGGCCGGATTTCCGGATGCGTTGCCGGTCAGCATTGTGCTGATCACGGGCACGGCGCCAATCGGCAGGGTGTCTCCGGCTTTCAGAACGACGCTGCGATTTGGAAGGATGCGCACGATCAACATCGGAGAAGAGGCCGTGCGAATCAGCGCATAAACCTCTCCCTGCTCCGTGGCTGTAGCGCTGTAAATTTGCTGGACCGGCGAGCCGTCGATTGAAGTGTCTCCCAATTGAAGTATCGGGTTTGCCCCGGAGTTGTTCCACAAAATGAGTGCGTTTGCCGGACCATTGAGCAGCGCTCCAACGGCGGGCTCGTACCAGAAAATGCCGTTCGATGTGGATCGCAGCACATCGGGAGTCGTCCAATGATCCGCGGCGTTCCAGCGCACCAAAAACGTGCTCTTGTCGGTACCGATATCGAGCAGGAGGTCCCCATTGTTGGCGGCGAAGAACCCGTTGGGCGCTGCAAAGCCACCAATGTCCCAGGAAGGCACCAGCGTCGT
>QHXD01000801.1 GCA_003223895.1 Acidobacteriota bacterium | reverse complement strand
TTCCAGTCCGATATCCGCTGTGTTCGGAGTGCGGCCCGCAGCGACAAGCAGATGACTGCCCTCCAGCGTGTTTCCCACGCCATCCTGTTCAATAACGACCTGGACTGACTGGCCGGACTTTCCCGCTACACTCTTGACCCGTGCATTCAAAACAACGTCGATACCTTCGTCCTCGAAAAGATTACGAAGTCCTTCACTGACGTCCTCGTCTTCTCGATGCAGCACCCGATTGTTGCGCTCGATGATGGACACATTGCTGCCGAAGCGATGCATCGCTTGCGATAGTTCCAACCCAACATACCCCCCGCCGATTACGATGAGGTGCTCGGGAATCTGATCCAGTTCGAGTGCTTCCACATGGGTGAGCGGTTGCGCCTCAGCCAGACCGCGAATGGCTTCTAATGAGGCGCGCGTACCGGTACTGATGATCACCTTGTCCGCACGGACTCGGCGGCGTGCTCCATCCAGTTGTGTAACCTCCAGTGTCCTGGGACCGATGAAGCGGCCGGAGCCGAGGATAAGTTCCACTCCACTCTTCTTAAAAATATCGAGATGAATATCGACCGAGTGGGACACCATGCTGCGCTTGCGGTCGCGCACGACGGACAGCACGTACGAGGCGACCTTCGCACTGTGAATGATGTTCTTACTGGGCAGGCAGGCGATGTTGTGGCATGAACCTCCGATATACTTGCGCTCGATCAGCGCGACTCGCTTTCCTTGCTCCGCAGTCGTCCAGGCAGCGACCTTCGATCCCGTGCCGCTGCCGAGTACTACCAGATCGTACTCTTCCGTCTTCGGCTCCCGCGCTGAAGGAAGGCTTTCCATATCCATCTGATTTCTCCCTTCTGAGAAAGATCTAAACACGTACTTAGCCGAGCGTACAATCCGGAACTTTACGTGCCAATACGTTTACTTATTGACGCGCCGCATTGCGGAATATGGGTTGCTTATAAAATTCGGACGTCAGGATCTTTTTGATCGGAGGATGTTGATGGCCGAGATGCGGGACCGGAAGGTGGCTTTTGGACAACCCGGACTCGATCCCCGTTGGACACATGGTAACAAAGATGGCGTTGGAACGGCTTATTCCGGCGGCAGCAGAATCTGGTTCACGATTTTCCGGGGCGTCATCACCGAGACGTATTTTCCGACCGTTGACCGTCCACAACTGCGAGATCTCCAGTACCTCATCACTGACGGCAAAACGTTTTTCCACGAAGAAAAGAGAGACCTGGAAAGCACGGTTAATCGCGGATCAGACTACGCGCTTCATTTCACAGTTATCAACTCCGACCCAGCCAGACGTTATTCCATAATTAAAGAAATAATCACCGATCCCCATTACCCATGCCTGCTGCTGAAAACCCGCATCACAGGGGCTGACGACTTCCTGGATACGCTGCGGCTTTACGTTCTTTGCGCGCCGCATCTGGAAGTGGGAGGTTGGAACAACAACGGACACGTTATGGAGATTGGCGGCCGCCGGATTCTTGTTGCCGAAAAGCATGGAGTATGGCTTGCGCTTGCGGCAACAGTTCCCTTCTCTCGAATGTCATGCGGCTACGTAGCCATCAGCGACGGCTGCACCGACCTGGCAGACAATTTTCAAATGGATTGGGAATTTGATGAAGCCCCCGACGGAAATGTCGCCTTAACCGGAGAGTTGGATTTGCAAGGGCGCCGCGAATTTACATTGTGTTTGGCCTTCGGCCAAAGCCTTCCCAGCGCAGCGACGACGCTTTTCGACAGTCTCGCCGTCCCCTTCGAACAGCACAAGAAGCGGTTCATCGAGCAATGGGAAAGGGCCGGCGTGCACCGGCTTCCGCTGGAGATGTTTTCTATGGATGGCGGCAATCTCTACCGTAGCAGTTACAGCCTGCTCCTTGCGCACGAAGACAAAACTTATCCGGGTGCCTTCATCGCATCGATGTCCATCCCCTGGGGAGAGTCGCGCGGAGATCAGGATGAAGGCGGTTACCACTATGTCTGGACAAGAGACATGGTGAATACCGCAACTGGATTGCTGGCGGCAGGTAACACAGCGGCGCCTCTGCGGGCGCTGATCTATCTCGCAACTGTCCAGCACGGCGACGGCCGCTTTCCACAGAATTTTTGGATCGATGGAACACCTTATTGGGGAGGCAATCAGCTCGATGAGGTCGCGTTGCCGATTTTGCTCGCATGGCGTCTCTATCGAGAAAATGCTTTGGCCGACTTTGATCCTTATCATCTCATCAAACGCGGGGCAGGTTACCTACTCCGGCAGGCACCAGCGACGGCACAAGAGAGATGGGAGGATACCAGCGGATATTCTCCATCGACAACGGCGGCATGTATCGCTGCTCTTGTGTGCGCGGCATGTTTTCTGAGGAGACGTGGAGAATCCGATACTGCAGATTTTCTGGAAGCATACGCCGACTTCCTTGTCAGCCATCTTCGTACGTGGATGGTGACAAATGAAGGTGATCTCCTACCTGGCGTTCCTCGTCACTTCATACGGATTCTTCCGGTGAGTACCGAGGACGTATCGCCCAATGAAGATCCTGACCAATCGTGGCTTTCAATTATGAATCGTCCACCAGATGCGCCATCGAGAATGCCTGCCAGGAATGTGGTGGACGCCGGATTTCTGGAGCTCGTTAGATATGGGGTGATGAAGCCTGACGATCCTCTCATTCTGGATTCACTACGCGTCGTCGATTCGGTCTTGAAAGTAGATACGCCGGCCGGTTCTTGCTGGCGGCGGTACAACCACGATGGGTATGGCCAGCGCGACGACGGTGGTCCTTATATCGGATGGGGAAAAGGTCGGGCCTGGCCGCTACTGACCGGAGAGCGGGGGCATTATGAATTAGCTGCCGGCCGAGATATCGGCCACCTGATCCGCGCGATGGAAGGTTTTGCTTCGAATACAGGCCTGCTTCCCGAGCAGATCTGGGACGCGCCCGATTATGCGGAAAAGCATATGTTCCTTGGCGGCCCGACGACTGCAGCGATGCCGTTGATGTGGGCGCATGCTGAATACATCAAGTTGCTTCGGTCTGTTCGTGACAACAAGGTTTTTGACTTTATTCCAGAGGTCG
>QHXD01000800.1:2549-3569 GCA_003223895.1 Acidobacteriota bacterium | reverse complement strand
AGTCATGAAGGAAAGCGACGAAGTCATGAAGGAAAGCGACGAAGTCATGAAGGAAAGCGACGAAGTCATGAAGGAAAGCGACGAAGTCATGAAGGAAAACGACGAAGTCATGAAGGAAAACGACGAAGTCATGAGGGAACACGGCATGAGGCGGCCACTAAGCGGCAGATTCAGTTTGGGTTGAAGTATGCCTTCTAGTACAGTAGCGGGTCATAGTTCAGGAACGCATGCGTTCGTGAATCACTCACCGGAGGAAAAATGCCACGCCAGATAGGTAAGACGTTGCCGTTCCTTATGGCGGTAGCCTTGTTGACGCCCATCGCAGTCGCCCGCACGCAAAGGGCGCAAGTGCAAGAACAGAAACCGCTCGACATCTATTATATCGACACCGAGGGCGGGAAGGCCGTGCTCTTTGTTTCACCCACGGGTGAAACGCTGTTGTACGACACCGGCACGGGCGGCGACGCCAACCGTGATCTTGATCGCATCATGGCTGTGATCAAGACCGCGAATCTGGCGATCCAGCAACTTGATCACGTGATTGTCTCGCATTACCACGGCGACCACGCAGGCAATGCCGCCGCGCTCGCCGACAAGCTACCCATCAGAAATTACTACGATCATGGCGGATGGACCGTGGAGCTTCAGACCAACCGTGCCGCGGCGTTCAACGCGTATCGCCCAATTCGTGAGAAGGCACATGTCACGGTGCCGAAACCGGGCGGCAAGATTCCCATCACGGGTTTTGAGGTAACCGTCGTCGCCAACGCGGGAGAGTTGATTACCAGCCCGCTTTCCGGTATGCCAGGAGCCGGGGCGCCGAATCCGCTCTGTCGCGAGTTCGCGCCGAAAGCTCAGGACCCGACGCCTGAGAATTATTATGCGATGGGTACGGTCATCAAGTACGGCAACTTCAAGATGCTTGACCTCTCGGATCTGACCTGGAATCAGGAAAAAGAACTGGTCTGCCCGAACAATCTGCTCGGCACCAACTTCGACGTGTACAACACAACGCGGCAC
>QHXD01000800.1:0-2511 GCA_003223895.1 Acidobacteriota bacterium | reverse complement strand
CACCCCGGACACGTTCAAGATCGTCAAGAGTTCACCCGGGCTTCTGGATTTCTGGCAGTTGCATCACTCGGAAAATGTCGGTAGGGAAATTAACTCGCCGGATCTGTTCATCGCGAACATGGACTCGACGCCGACAAACCATCCGGCACACTTCATCAAGCTGTCGGCAAGGACTGACGGCAGCTTCACTGTCACGAACGAGCGAACCGGGTTCACCAAAGAGTATCCTGCACTGAAAGCCGGCACCGCGGCAGCAGCGAAAAGCCTGGGGTTGGCTTCCCGATAACCTCACTCCGAATGTTTACGTTCCACGCTCGTTTGAACTTCTGAAATTCTCGATGCGGGCCAGATGATGCCGGTCGTGCATGCATTTCGTCAGCATCATCTGGGCCGCCGAGAGGATCCAGGGGGTTCGCGGGTCGGAGTCGAACGCAATGGGGAAGGCGCGCGGCGTACTGAAGATGTCTTGCGGAAGTTCCAGCGCAAGATCCTGAAGCCGGCGCGTTCCGGACTCGATCTCGTCAAAGATTTCGTCCAGTGTGCGCTCGCGGCGCCGGCCCACCTGTTCGTCGTTCCATTCCTTCGGTCCCACCTTCGGCGAGAAAACAATCGTGTAGTCGAACTCAGCGCGGCGGAGCGCCGTCTGGATCTGATTCACGAATTCGGTTTCCCACGATGCGACGTGCGCCAGCAGGTTTTTCAGTGTCCATTCTGAAGTAATCAGCTGGTCTTGCGCTTCACCTACCCAGGCCGAAGCGCGCAGTTCCTGCCAGTTCGCGAGCGTGTCTTCGAGCTCGGCGAAAACAACCGTCGGCCGGATCCGGACACCGCCGCGCTCGCGCAGGAACCACTGCGGATTCGAAGCGGCATCGCGTTCGAAATCTCGAGCGAGCGCTTGCCATTCTTGTGTAATCCGCTCAAGCATCGAGTTCCTCCTGTAGCCGCGCTACAACATTTCTGAACTTGTGATCGACCGCAGGTTCTGTAATCCGTAGTGTTCGTGCGATCTCCCGCGCCGGGACACCGGTTATCTTCGCCATCAGGATATCGAATTCCTCGGAGGAGCAGACGGCGCGCGCCTTTTCCAGACAGCGGCCGAATTCGACATGCCGGATAAGCCGTTCAGGAGTGAGATTCGAGTCGGCGGCATCGACGCCATCGAGCGATTCATCGGCATGCGCTGTGCGCCAGTAAGCTTTCGCGACGAACTGAACGGTGCGAAAGAGGAAACTCAGGACAGGTTTCGCTTCCGGCGCCTCCATTTCCGGCAGGTGCTCCCAGCGTTGCCATCGCTGGAAGAAGACGGTCCAGACGTCCTGCATCAGGTCATCGACCGACGGCCGGGCCACACGCAGAACGAGCCAGCCCAGAACCGTCGGGGCATACATGCGGTACAACTCTTCAAAGGCATCATCCTTCGAGAGTTTCCGGTTCGCGCATGCGGCAAGAATTGCCGCTTCGCTTTCGCTCATACGATGCACTCTACCGGATAATGTCGGTTTTGGACGAAATTCGCGGCCTAAATTCTCCTATTGCACCAGCGGGTCCCGGCCGGGACCGCGGAGGCGCTCTCCGGCTAGAAGCGTCACGGAGATCAGGACGATGAGCAGGACACCGTAGGCCGACGCGGTGCCCAGGTTGAACTGGCGGAGTTGCGAAAGAATTTCGATCGAGATCGGCCGGTTCGAATAGACGTAGATCACGATCGACGAGACGAATTCGCCGAGCGCTGTGATGAAGGCGAGAATGCTGCCTGCGACAGCTCCCGGCAGGACGAGCGGGAGCACGACGCGGCGAATCGTATAGATCGAATCAGCGCCGAGCGTGGCAGCCGCTTCTTCGACTGAGGGATCGATCTGCGCGAAGCTCGCTTCAATGGCACGGACGACGAGCGGAAGGTTGCGGATGAAGTACACGAAAGGAAGCAGAACCACTGTACCGGCGAGCACAGTGGAAAAAGACTCAACTGCCGAGAGCGCCACGACAGTTCCGGGTAACGCCCATGGGAGGATAATCAACACATCCGCGAAGCGCCGAAGGTTGCCCTTGCGCCGGCGAAGCCAGAACGTCGCCAGCAGACCCCAGACAAGATTGGCAGCCGTAGCCGCGCCGGACATCCAAAGGCTGTTTCGAATCGGCTCGAAAAATTGAGGATCGCGGAACAGCCGGATGTAGTTTTCGATGGTGTACGACGGTGGCAGCAGCTCCGTTGTCCACGTGCCATCCTTTACCAGGCTCATCACGATCACCATCAGCAGAGGAAGAATCAGGAAAAGAACGGCCGCGCCCCCAATGATACCGGCGAGCGCTTTGCTGACATTCGACGTGATTGACGTTCTCCGGCTCGCGACGCCCTTACCAACGGAACTGTATCTATGCCGGCCTTCGTACCATCGCAACACAAACAAAACTGAAAGGGACGAAGTGGCGAGCAGCACTGTTTCGACGAGCGCCATCGGCATGTTGCCGTTGAGTTTCGAGTTGAGGATCTCAACGGAGAGGACACGGATG
>QHXD01000777.1 GCA_003223895.1 Acidobacteriota bacterium | reverse complement strand
CGAATACGTGGACTCGCCGAAGTGCCGGTCCAGAATGCGAAGCACCTCCGGAAAATCCGCACGATTGAACGGATCGACGAGCTCGTTCTTGAGGGCGTTGTAATCCTCCTCACCCTGGTATGCGCGGACGCCCGCGTTCATCAGGTGATCTCCCATGTGGAGTGCCCCAAAACTGAGGAGGTCGGATTCCCGCGTGATCTGTGAGGTTATGAGTGCTCGTCCGACGACAAGCTTGGCGCGCCCGGCTTCAGTTATCCGGAAGTCCTGGAGCTGTACCTCGTAGCAGTAGATCCTGGCTTCTTCCGGGTAAGGATCGAACAGCGAGCTCAAGGCGTAGTGCGCCGCGACCTTTTGCCGATCGACCATGGCCGGCCTGACGTATCTTTCGTAAATCGCGCGTCCATCTTTGTTTGCCGGGATGTTGCTTTTGGCCAGCTCGAGCCGCTCGAGAAACGCCGGCTCCAGGGACTCTTCAAAAATCTCCTGGTAGAGTTGAAGTGTGCGCGCGGCGTATTGAATGATCTGAGTGGTTTCGAGTCCGGACAGCTCGTCAAAGAACCATCCGCAGCTCGTGTACATCAGCATGGCGTGACGCTGCATTTCCATGAGCTTTAATGCGACGATCCTTTGGTCCGGACTCAGTTCGCGAGTGGCTTGCTCCTGAAAAAATCGATCGACGTTCTCCGGCTTCCGGTCGAGTATCACCTCGATGTATTCGTTCCGCGCTTTCCATGGATCGCGGAAGAAATCAGCGCCTTTTTGTTCGAAGCGCGGAGCGATCGTATCGCGGAGCCAATCGAGCGCCTGGCGTAGCGGAGCGCGCCACTCCTGGTTCCACTCGGGATGACCGCCGGAATTACATCCGCAGTTACTGTTCCACCGCTCGACGCCATGCGAGCAGCTCCACGCGGTCCGTTCCCAGATTTCGGCTTCCTGAGTCGGCGGGTGCTTCTCGAGGTATTCGGCGTAATTGGTCAGCTTTGCGATGTTGTTGGATTCGATGTGATGCAAGGCATAGGCAAGCGCCATCTCGCCACGCTTATGATGATGTCCGTATGTTTCACCATCGGTTGCGATGTGGACGATCTGCGGCCACGTCCGGCCGTCGGAAAACGCAGATGCCAGACGGCCCGACAGATTCTCGCCTCGTTCGAGCAGGCGTTCGAACGCAATCGCCTGCGAAATCGGCCCGTCGTAAAAGAACACCGCGATGCGTTTGCCCGAGGGTGTACGGACAGCGTAAGGTGTCGAAGGGTCCACGCGTCCGCCACTGGCATCGCGCCAGGCGCGGCCCCTCACCTTCCGTGTACGTTTGGCCTGGTATGGTGAAAGGATCGTAAAACGGATTCCGAAACCGGCCAGTAGATCGAGTACTTCCAGATCGACCGCCGTTTCCGGCAGCCACATCCCTTCCGGTTTGCGGCCGAAGCGGTATTCGAAATCGCGGATGCCCCATAAAAGCTGTGTGTACTTGTCGCGGCTGTTCGAGAGCGGAAGGATTGTGTGGTTATAAGACTGCGCGATCGCCGATCCGTGACCGGAAAAGCACGACTGGCTTTCCTTATCGGCGTCGAGAATGGTTTGATAAGTTTCAAAGTGGGTCCGAAATTGAAGCTGATGCGGGCATAGTTGTTGGTAATCTTTTCGATCTTTCCATCGCCGCCGATCATTCGAGACGTCCCATTGGGGGCATAACATTCCGCCGTGATGCGCTCGTTCCAGTCGTGGAACGGATACGCAGAATCCTGGAGCTCGACGAATTCGAGCCACGCGTTTTCGCGCGGCGGTTGATAAAAATGCCCGTGAATGCAGATATAACGTTCCATTAGTCCTCGGTTTCTTTTTCAAAGAGCAACACACTTTCCGGCCAGAGCACGATTGCCCGGCCTTCTTTCGAATCGATCAAATCGGGAACGGATGAACCTTTTCCCATCCAGCGCGTGTCTTCTGAGTCGAGCCGCTTGCGCCAGACCCCATGCGGGATATTCTCGAGGGGCCGAACGTCACGATCGTTAAAGTTGAAGACGGTGAACACCTCACTTTGCCCGCTCCACCGCCGGACAAGCAGCACACGCTCCTCTTCCAGGCTGACCACATCCATCTTCTCTTTAGTCAGGGAGCGGAGAGCCCGAATCGAGCTGCGCAGCCGGATCAACTCCTTGTGATATTCGAGCAAGACTCGATGCCGGCCCTGATGTTTCATCGGATGGTTCAGTTTCGATCTTCTGAAAGTCTCCTCCGCCTGAGGATCGGGCGGCTCACCACCCCAATCGAATGCTGCGAACTCTTCCCTTCGGCCCTTGCGAACCGCTTCCACAAGCTTTGAGTCGGAATGACTCACGAAGTATTGGAACGGCGCGGTTTCACCGTATTCGTCCCCCATGAACAGCAAAGGTACAAATGGGGAAAGCAGGACAATGCCGGTGGCAAGTTTGAAGGCCTCAAACGACACCAGTTCGCTCAGCCGTTCGCCAAGCATGCGATTCCCGATCTGATCGTGGTTCTGCGCGAAGACAACAAATTTCATCGATGGAATAGTTCGCGAGGAGTTTCCGTGCCGGCGGCCCAGAGTGCGAGAGTAACGTCCCGAGTAAACGAAGCCTTCGGAAAACGCTTGCGCCATGTGCTGGAAATCACCGAAGTCTACGTAGTATCCCTGTCGCTCCCTGGTGAGCAGCGTGTGCAGCGAGTGATGAAAGTCGTCATTCCACTGCGCATCGAGTCCATATCCGCCCAGCTCACCGGGCCGGATCAAGCGGGTGTCGTTCAGCGCGCTTTCGGCGATGACATAGACGCGGCGATTGAGGTCTATGCGTCTCTCATTCCAGAATGTTCAGTGCGGAGTGATCAAGGATGGCGTGGACCGCATCCAGACGCAAGGCATCGATGTGGTAGTCCTCAATCCATTCGACAGCATTGGAAACAAAGAAATGCCGCACCTCGTCGCTGTGCGCGTCGTCGAAATTCAGGGCCGGACCCCACGGTGTCTTATAGCGGTCTGTAAAGTACGGCCCAAATTGCGGGAGGTAATTTCCTTCAGGGCCAATGTGGTTGTAAACCACGTCGAGCACGACAGCGAGGCCGCGCTTGTGGCAGGCATTCACAAGTCTCTTGAGGCCGGCCGGGCCGCCGTACGAATTCTGAACGGCGAAGGGAAAAACGCCGTCGTATCCCCAGTTCCGGCTGCCCGGAAATTGAGCGACCGGCATGAGCTCGACCGCCGTGATGCCGGTTTCAGCGATCTCGTCGAGATGCGGAATAACAGCGTCGAACGTTTCCTGCGGAGTGAAAGTTCCAACGTGGAGTTCGTAGATGATGTAGTTTTCGATCGGAAGCCCGAACCAGTGACGGTCTTCCCAGTCGAAGCCTGGATCGACAACTTCTGACGGGCCGTGCACACCCTCAGGCTGGTAGCGGGAAACAGGATCCGGGAACTCCGTTCCGCTGGCCAACCGATACTTGTATCGAGTGCGGGGCGCGACGCCTTCAACGGTGGCCTGATGGTATCCTGCCTCTTTGGCCTGCATCGGGACGACTCGATCCTCCGGAGTCACAATATGAAGGCGGACTTCCTCGGAAAGAGGCGCCCACACACGAAAACGATAACGGTTTTGGTCCAGCCAGACGGCTCCCAAATCTCGAGCCATAATCCGCGGCTTATCCTCCGCTTTTAAAGAACAGGGCTCCCAGAGGAGGCACAATCAGATTCAAGGAGTACGGGCGTCCGTGTGCCTCGATCTCCTGCGCTTCCGCACCGCCCGCATTTCCGAAGTCCGCTCCGCCATATTCCTTCGAGTCGCTGTTGAGGATTTCCCGCCAGTATCCGCCGTACGGGACTCCCACGCGATAGTTGTGCCGCGGAACCGGAGTGAAATTGAAGACCACGACAACAATTTCGTTGGCGTTCTTCGACTTGCGCATGAAGCTGAGCATGCTCTGCTGCGAGTCGCTGCCATCGATCCAGTCGAAGCCTGCAGGGTCGCAGTCCAGTTCGTGGAGCGCCCTTTCATTTCGATAAGAGCGGTTCAGGTCCGCCACCCATCGTTGCAGGCGGCGATGCGATTCATGTTGAAGCAAGTCCCACTCGAGACTGCTCTCGTGCGACCACTCGGCCCATTGACCGAACTCGCCGCCCATGAACAGGAGCTTCTTTGCGGGTTGCGCGTACATGTACGCGAACAGCAGGCGCAGATTCGCGAACTTCTGCCAGAGGTCCCCCGGCATTTTCCCTAAAAGCGAACCCTTGCCGTGAACGACCTCATCGTGCGAGAGCGGCAGGACGAAGTTTTCGTGGAAGGCGTAAATCATCCGGAACGTCAGTTCGTTATGATGATACGTGCGGAAAATCGGTTCGTGACTCATGTACTTCAGCGTGTCGTGCATCCAGCCCATGTCCCACTTCAGGCCGAAGCCGAGCCCGCCGACATAATTCGGCCGTGAAACCATCGGCCAGGCGGTCGATTCTTCGGCGATCGTCTGGACATCGTGGTGGTTCCGGTAGACCTCACTGTTGAATCGGCGGAGAAAATCGATCGCATCGAGGTTCTCGCGGCCGCCATATTGATTGGGAATCCACTCGCCTTCCTTGCGTGAATAGTCCAGGTACAACATCGAAGCGACGGCGTCGACGCGAAGCCCGTCGATGTGGTACCGATCCAGCCAGAACATGGCGCTGCTCAGAAGGAAGCTGCGAACTTCGTGGCGGCCGTAATTGAAGATGTAGCTGTCCCAGTCTTTGTGAATACCTTTGCGCGGATCGGAGTGTTCGTAAAGATGCGTGCCGTCGAAGTAGCCGAGTGCCCAATCGTCGGTTGGAAAGTGTGAAGGCACCCAATCGAGGATCACGGCTATGCCGCGCTGATGCAGGTAGTCGATCAAATACATCAGATCCTGAGGCGTCCCATAGCGGCTGGTGGGAGCAAAATATCCGGTCGTCTGGTATCCCCACGAGACGTAGAACGGATGCTCGGTTAACGGCAGAAACTCAACGTGCGTGAAGCCCATCTGTTGCAGGTAGTCGGCTAGCTGCGGCGCAGCCTCGCGATAACTCAGCGACCGATTGTTGTCTTCCGGAACGCGCCGCCATGAACCGAGATGCAATTCGTAAATCGACATCGGGGCATGAAGCGAATTGCGGTCGCCGCGCGACGACATCCAGGATTGATCATTCCATTCGTATCCCAGATCCCAGACCTTGGAAGCGGTATGCGGCGGAGTCTCCGTATGAAACGCGAACGGATCGGCCTTATCGACCTGGTACCGGTGGTAGCGCGATACCACATGGTATTTGTATGCATCGCCCTGTCCAACCCCGGGAACAAATGCCTCCCAGATGCCAGACTGGCCCCGTGGTTGGAGCTCATGGCCGGCCTTGTTCCAGCCGTTGAACCCCCCCATGACATACACCTTCTCCGCGTCGGGTGCCCACACAGCGAAATTGGTGCCCGCGGTGCCGTCCACTGTCATCGGGTGAGACCCGAGATGATCGTACAGCCGGATGTGGCTGCCTTCGTTAAAGAGATACAGGTCGTGATCGCTGAGCAAAGACACGTGAAAGTCCAACAGCGACGTCCGCCATTCGCCGGATTTTTTCGACGCCTGGTCGAACACGCCGCCGCCAGTTGGGTCTTTCTTTGGAGGTTGATGGGACATTTTGGGGAAGTACCTCCTCCCACAGATCTTCGAGATTAATAAGCACGATATTGGCCATACTGTCTGCAAGGAATTGTGCTACCACGCGGAATGATTTTAGCCGTTGCCTGAACACTTTTCGCTGTTTTCGCTCCTCACGCGCCGCCTTTGGATCGATGAATCCCAGGTCGAGGCGATCCTCGATATCCTTACCTTCGATGAACGCCTGGAACGGGGGCATATCGTGCGTGTTGAGACTCGCCACGCACTTCTTCGGAACAGGCCGCAGCTTCGGATTTTTGGGATTTCCCATGATCTCGTATTGCACAACATACATCCCGCGGATGTCGTGCCGCGCCATGGACGCATTTACGGCGGGTGGAACGGTTCCAAGATTTTCACCGACGATGCCGGCCTTGTAGCGATGCGATTCGAGCGAAAGAATCGCATAGAACTCTTCGGCCGGATACTCCACGTAGACCCCTTTATCGCCGGTTAGTCCGTCGGGGATCCACCAAAGCCGGTGCAGGCCCATCACGTGATCGATGCGGAGCAGCCGGGCATATCGAAGATGATTGCGTATGTACGCGATGAAGTACTGATATCGGTTCAACCGCATCGCTTCGGGGTGCATTGGAGGAAAGCCCCAATTCTGGCCCTTCGTGAACACCGGATCCGGGGGCGCGCCCCCTGCGACGCCGCGGACGAAGAACTGGCGGTTGCGCCAGATATCGTAGCCGTCAGGATGCAAGCCGAGCGGCAGGTCGAGATACAACAGTTGACCGCGGGCGCCGGCTTTTTCCGAGATCAATCGAAGCTGCTCCTGGACGATCCACTGCGCGTAGAGGTGATAGTTTTTTGTGGCTTCGTCATAGTCGCCTTCGCGGATGTCGCCGTCGCGAAGGCGCGCGGGCCAGGCTGTCCAGCCCGAGCGAAGCCGGTCGGTCACTGCACGGAATCGCGCGTAATCCTCGACACTCTGATTTTCTCGAACAAAGTTGCCGAATACCGGAAGGCGATCCGGCTGTGCATCAGCGAAGAATGTGCGGGCGAGATCCTCCAGAACGCGGCGCTTCGAGGCCATCCCCCCGCGGTAGTCGACATATTTCGCTTTGCGCGTGCGGGGGATCGGAGTGTTTGCCGCAAACTCCGGAACGCGAGTCAGGTCGATGTAGAACTCGTTCCAGAAGAGCCGGCTCGCAGGAGAGTACGGACTCGGCTCGAATGGCTCGTCCAGAAATGCGGCAAGCAACGGAAGCGTCCCTGCAACGCTTCTGGAATGAAGGGCGTAGACAGGAACGAACAGCCCCCAGAGTCGTGGATCAGCTGGAAAGTAGGCTCTCTTCGGTGCCGATATCACAAAGGTTGGTTGACCCTTTATCTCGACATCGTGATAGCCGAATTCCAAACGTCTGCCGTCGAGCTGCCCGTCCCACGCTACCATTACCGGTTCGACTACCCGATTGCGTAATTCATCTTTTCTCCGCGCCAGAGCCTCACCCACATCCTCGATCTTCTCCACACCCGCACCCATCGCACCGAGGACGAGCAACAGTGCTTCCGGGTCCGCCTTCCGGCGCTGTCCGGCCATGTCCACGTATGAAGTCTGAATGCCATACAGCCTGGCCAGTTCGAGCAATGCACGGTTCAAGCCGCCGCCTTCTCCGGCGCCTCGACGAGTTGAAGGATTCCAGTCAGCGGAATTCGTACCCAATCCGGGCGGTTGTTCAACTCATAGCCCAATTCGTACAGCGCCTTTTCGAGTAGATAGATATTCAGCAGTATGTTGAGCTCTTCGCGGACGGTGGGCAGGAAGGCGCCCGCCGCCGCGTGTTCGAGATATGAATTGAAGAATGTCGAACAGATCCAGGCATTCCACCGTCGAGCCCAGGGCTCGAGTGCGGCAAGGTCTTCGGGTCGAACCATCGCGCTCCCAAGATGGCCGAAGAGGGACGTGTAGGCAGCATAGTGGAACGATCGCAGCATGCCCGCAACGTCGCGAACCGGCGACCGCTTGATGCGACGCTCCGTCAAAGGCCGCGCCGGTTCGCCCTCGAAGTCGATTATGACGTAGTCCTTGCCTGTGTAGAGGACCTGGCCCAGATGGAAGTCACCATGGGTCCGCGTCCGCTTCGCGATAATCTTCCTCGAGAGAACGGTTCGGAACTGGTTCAATACCGCGGGTTGAAGGTCCAGCACCTTCAACGCCTCGTCGAGCACGGAGCCTCGAAGCAATTTGAGGTTGCTCCGAAGGAGCTGAAACATCTGTCCCGAATGGTTCCGCATCGATTGATACAACGACCGCTGGTACAGGACCGAAAACGGTTCCGGCTCGAAATCGGAGTCTTCGCGATCGGACGCGAGGGCGACATGCAGTTCGGCGGTCCGCTGTCCGAGCAGTTTCACGCTTTCGAGATACGGTCCGATCAACTCGCCGGCGAGAGGCGGAACGACGGTCTGTTCCAGCCGGTTCACAAACGGCATGGAAAACGGTGGCTCGCTCACGGGATCGGCCTGCTTGGTGACGGCCCTGTCGAAATACTGGCTTAGCGCATCCAGTGTCTGGCTCCAGGCGTCGCCTTCATTGTGAATGTACTTCTGCAATATGCCGACCGACGCGGTCTCGCCCCGCTTGGTACGATACTCAATCGTACCCGCGACAGGCGGCGTATGCTGAAATGGGACCCGATCGGTCAAAAAGTGTCCGATCTCGAGATCCGGATTCACTCCGCGATCCACGCGTCGGAAGAGTTTGAGAATGAATTCGTCTCCATAAACAAAAGATGAGTTGGACTGCTCCGCCCGAATCGTGCTCACTTCGAGATCCGTTACCGGCACGCTTCGAATCTCCCGCATTGCGCGCGTAAACGAGGCGACAAAGTCCCCGGCGGTGCCGCGCAACTGGCGGCGGCGGTCGATCGCATCAATGAGCGCTCTGCCGAAATCCTTGTCGAGTATCGCGTCGTACAGGATCCCGGTTTCCTCACCATCTTTCTTCCTCACCGTGAGCTGAGCCAGTATGGCGGCTGGAGCCGACTCGCGGATTTGTTCGGCGCGCTCACCGGAGGCGAACGATAGCGGCATAAGGTACCGCTCCGGGTCCTCTTCCGTGTATTCCACCTGAACTTCCGTGATGCAGGTTTCCGCCGAATCCCATCGAATGGGGACTATCTCCGTAAATTCAGTGCCTTTGATCTGGCGCGCTTTTCCACCAAACCAGCGTCGAGTTTGCAGATACGCTGATAGCGAGTCTTCCACTGTCACTCGTGTGCGTCCCGAAAAAACATTCGACCAATGCCCGGAGACCGCTAACTGAAGCGGCGCTCTCTGGGAGTTCGAGCGTTCAAAGATCGCCCCGACAGGAGTTAAAGCGAACCAATAGAAAGAATGTGGTCCCAGAGTCAGGACGTAGGGCGAATCGCTGATCGGAGGGAATTCCGCGCGCCCGAACAGCTCTATTGGCGCCGAACCTTTGAACGCGGAGAGATCGAGAGCCGCGTACTGTACGAATCGAGAAAGGTTTGCGATAACGAGAATCACCTCGTCCTGGTATCGGCGAATGAACGCGAGCACCCGATGGTTATCCGGGTAGAGAAACTCGAGGGTCCCTCGGCCGAACGCCTTGTAGCGCTTTCGCATGGCAACGAGCCGTTTCATCCACCAGAGCATGGAATGCGGATTGTTCTGCTGGGCTTCGACGTTGAAGGCCTCGGAATGCGAATCCGGATCGATCACGGTTGGAAGGTACAGCCTGTGAGGGCTTGCCTTTGAAAAACCGGCATTGCGGTCGGAGCTCCATTGCATCGGTGTGCGAACGCTGTTCCGGTCGCCGAGATAGATGTTGTCACCCATGCCGATCTCGTCGCCGTAGTAGATGACGGGAGTTCCGGGCAAAGA
>QHXD01000776.1:2474-4972 GCA_003223895.1 Acidobacteriota bacterium | reverse complement strand
GCAGATATCTGAATGACTTGGTTAAGGGGCTACAAGCATGCATTTTTGCGGCGACCAAGCTGGAGAATAGCATGAGATCAACAAAGGAACCACAAGAAGCACTGCCGGAAATCAGGAAACTATGGGTCAGACCCCCGGTTTCCAACTATTGTGGACTGCCGCTACAGGTCGGACGGGTCGTTTGAGTTAGAATTCGGCCGGCTCACCAAGGCGCTAACGGGAAAGGAAAATTCTGAAAAGAGGTATCGGCTACGGGCTCGCATATGGCTTCTTTCTGGCAGCGGCGTCATTGGCTGTACACGTGGGATCGGGGTTGGATTCCACTGAACTGACGTTTTATCGAGGGGCCGCCGGATTCATTGCGTTCCTCGGACCGGCGATGCGGAGCCGATCATTGCTCGTGCAAAAGATCGCATGGCCGCTGTGGCTGCGAACAATCGCGTCTTCCGTCTCCATTCTCTGTTACTACTGGACGCTTCAGGCAACCGACATCGGTATCGCGTCATCGTTGCTCAACCTGGCGCCGGTGTTCGTGATGTTCCTGGCTGCCGTATTCCTTTCCGAAAAAATAACGCCTGCGGAAATGATTGCAGTGGTTGTTGCGGTCGTGTCTGTCACGAGCCTGGGCAGCGGAATCCCCGGCATTGTGTGGATTGTCGGTCTTTGCGGTTCAGTGACGGGGGCGACGTCGTTCACGGCGCTTCGAGCCTCAGCCCAAAGGTTCGCAGCCAGTGTGGTGGTTTGGATGCTGAGCGTGTTCCTTGTTATCACTGCATTGCTTTTGAAGCACGGTCATCTTCAAACGCCTCGGTCCACCCAGGTGCCGGTGATTGCTGCCGTTTGCATATTTGGAGTGATTTCCCAGTTTTTTCAGACAAAGACCTATTCGTTCCTCCCCGCAGCAATTGCCAGCGCCTTCGGACTGACCTCGGTTGTGTGGAGCTTTTGCTTCGACGTCGTTCTATTCAATAAGCCTCTTGGCACGGTACAGGCCGCCAGCTATTTTTCATTCATTCTGGCCGTAGGTGTCCTGGTGTACATCAGGGGCGCACAGCGCGTTCCTGCATGAGTTCTTACCTTTTATTGTTTGCCGCCGCGCTTGGCGCCGGCCTGATGAACGCCGTCGCTGGAGGGGATCGTTTCTGACTTTCCCTGCGCTGGTTTTCACTGGGGTTCCATCTGTCGTTGCGAATGCATCGAGCACGGTCGCGCTTTTCCCGGGTGTCTTCGCGAGCGCATGGGCGTATCGGAAAGACTTCAAGACTCCGGAAGGAGTGTCTTTCAGAGCGGCTCTGGTGGTGAGTATTCTCGGCGGAATCACTGGCGCGTTGTTGCTGCTCTACACCTCGCAGAGGTCTTTTGACGTCATCATTCCGTGGCTGCTCCTGATTGCGACATTGACCTTCGCTTTCGGAAGGCAGGCCGCGGGCCTCCTGAAACGCCGGTCGGGGATCAGTCCGAAGACGCTCATCGTGGTGCAGTTCCTTGCTGCCGTTTACGGCGGCTACTTCGGGGGTGCCGTGGGCATCATTCTTCTGGCGGCGTGGTCGCTTGCCGGCCTCAGCGACATCCATGCGCTGAATGCGAACAGAACGCTGCTCGGAGGTGTCATGAATGCCGCGGCTGTGGTTTGCTTCATCATCGCCGGTAAGATCTGGTGGCTCCAGACGGCGATGATGCTCGTTGCTGCGGTGGCTGGCGGCTACCTTGGCGCACGTGTGGCGCGACGGATGAATCCTTCCGTCGTTCGCGCCATTGTTGTGATCATCAGCGTGACGGTGACGATCGCTTTTTTTCTGCGAGCATAGATTCTTACTGTAGCGGCGCTCTGTGAGCGCCGGTTTTTCCGGCGGTCATAGACCGCCGCTACAGTTAGCTCGACCGCCTTCGTCCTTGAAGTATTGAATCAATCGGTATAGATTTCCCACACACTTAACCGTTCTTTTGGGAGGTCCCTATGAGGCGAGTACTAACTTTCTGCGTAGTGGTCATGGTGCTATGCACGCCGATGCTGGTGGCCCAGACGAAGGCGACAGCTGAAAACGTTCCGATTATTCCACACACCTCGGTGCCGAACTTCTTCAAGCTTCCGCCGGATCTGTACCTCGGCGAAGGAATCGGTATCGCGAGCAATTCCAAAGGGAACGTGTTCGTGTACCACCGCAGCGGCGACACCCGGTTGTTCGAGTTCGATCCAAACGGCAACTTCTTGAAGGAGTGGGGCCAGGGCCTCTACGGGTTCGAGTTCGCCCACCAGGTCCGCGTCGATGCGCAGGACAACGTCTGGATCGTGGACGAAGGGACGAACATGGTCATCAAGTTCAACCCCCAGGGACGTGTCGCGATGGTGCTTGGCCGGCGGCCGGAGCCTGTTGCCGGCGCTGTCCAGCCGAACTTCCCGCCGGTCCTTAATCAGATATACAGATTCGAACGCCCGACCGATGTTACCTGGGACCCTCAGGGCAACATTTTCGTCTCCGACGGCTACGTCAACTCGC
>QHXD01000776.1:0-2398 GCA_003223895.1 Acidobacteriota bacterium | reverse complement strand
TCGGACGCGCAGGGCAACGTCTATGTGGCCGACCGCGGCAACGCCCGCATCGTCGTCCTGAATAATGATCTGGAGCTCAAGACGATGTATACCAACGTGGGCAATCCCTGGACTGTATGCGTTTCGCCAGGTGCGCACCAGTACCTTTATTCATCCAACTCCAACCCGGATGCCAATCCGGCAGCGTCCTGGGAGATCACCGGCGAAATCTACAAGATGGAACTCGACGGCCGCATCATCGGAAAGTTCGGCAAGGCGGGCAAGAATCTTGGCGAGTTCCAGACCGTTCACGAAATTGATTGCCGCAATGCGGATCAACTGTACGTGTCGGAAATTTCAGCGTGGCGTGCGCAGAAGATCATCCTGAATCCCCAGAAAATACAACCGGCGCCGGCGGCGAGATAAGGAGAGACACATGAAACGGTCAGTGATTTTCTTCATTGCTGTCGCACTCGCTGTCACCGGTGGCGTATCTTCTGCCCAGCAGGCGGTTCCGGCGATCGCGTTCGACTCGAACCCAAACCCGGTGACGCTGCCGGCCGATATCCATCTCGGCGAAGTCGCCGGCGTGGCGACGAACTCCAAAGGCGACATCTACGTTTACACACGCACGGGCAATCCGATGATTACGATTGCAACGTCACGCGCGGTCGCACACGGCGGTGGCCGGCTTCTCCAGTTCGATCGCAACGGCAAGTTCGTGCGTGAGTTCGGACAGGGTATTTACGGATTCCTGCAGCCGCAGCAGGTGCGCGTCGATGCCCAGGACAATGTCTGGGTCGTCGATCAGATGTCCACGCAGGTCATCAAATTCGACCAGAATGGACGCGTCCAAATGGTTCTCAGCCGCAAGCCCGAGGCGGTGAACGTGCCGAATCCGCGGCTCGATCCGCTTCCAACCGGGATTCCCGTCATCCAACCCGTTCCCGAACCAGGCGCCGGACGAGGCGGCAGAGGAGGAGATGGAGACGGGGACGGTGGCGGACGCGGGGGCGCAGGCCGTGGCGGGCCGCCGCCGCTTCCGGGAGCCGGAGCGGCCGGCGAGACTTTTGTGCGGCCGACGGATGTCGCGTGGGATGCGCAGGGCAACATCTACGTGGCCGACGGATACGGTAACGCGCGGGTCGCGAAGTACGATCGCAGCGGCAGGTGGATCAAGAACTGGGGCTCGCGCGGAAACGGCCAGGGCCAGTTCAACATCGTGCATGGAATCGCCATCGACGCACAGGGCAACGTGTACGTCGGGGACGAAGGTAACAAGCGTATCCAGGTCTTTGACACTGAAGGCAGGTTCAAGACGCAGTTCCAGAACGTCGGCACGCCGACCGCGCTTTGTATCACTCCCGGGCCGCAGCAGGTCCTGTATGTCGCTCACACGGGCGATCCGGAAGGGATGGAAGACGCGGCCATTTACAAAGTGGATCTGACGGGGAACGTGCTCGGTAAATTCGGCAGCGGAGGCAAACTACCGAAGGAGTTCGGGCTGGTCAACTCCATCGATTGCCGCAATCCGAACGAGCTGCTCGTCGGCGAGCTCAGCAACTGGCGAGTGCAAAAGTTGACGCTCAGAGCCACCAGGTAAACAAGGCAACCACAAAAGACACAAATCTGACAATTGGTCAGATTTGTGTCTTAGTCCGTCTCACCGGCAATTCACACGAGGACATCACTGTTCCACTGTCCTTCCGCCCGCGCCGCCTGTTTTTGTGCGCCTACGAGGACGTTTTGGCCAACATCGACGGCCGTTAGCTGCCCGCGCCGGCTAAAGCTGCCGTTTGTTGCCGGCGCGTACACACTGTCTGTCCCTTCCTGTAACCGAAAAGTGCACCCTCAGGTCATCGGACATTCCTCTACAAGGCCGTTTCCGCGTGTCTGATGGTAGAGGCCTTGCTACCCACCTAGCCTATAAAGATGTTCGATCTAGAAAATGGAGGGTTCATGGTGAAGAGAATTCTGTTGGTCTGTGTGGCTGGATTGTTATTCGTGGTCTTGCCTGCGGTGCTTGTTGCACAGGCGCAACACGGCCAGATCAAGGGACGAGTGACGGACACAGCCGGTAATCCTCTTTCAGGAGTCACCGTCATAGTCCGTAATACCACGACCGGTACCGAGCGCGAAGCGACTACTGACAGTGACGGGAGGTTTGCAGTCGAAGGTCTCGGATCCGGCAAATACACCGTGCAGAGTCAGCGCGGGCAAACAACATTGACCGGCCCCGAAACAAGTGTGGACGCGGGTACGACAAATGACTTGTCCTTACAACAGAACGCCTCAGGCAGTCTCCAGGTGACCGCGGAAACCAAGGTCGCAGACACTACTACCGCACCAATCAACACGGCCTTCAGCTCGACTCAAGTCGAGTTACTGCCGCAACCGAACGCGATCAGCAGGGCAGGCC
>QHXD01000016.1 GCA_003223895.1 Acidobacteriota bacterium | reverse complement strand
GGGGCCTCGAGTCATTCACACCCGCATCATCATGATCGGCTTGAACATAGCCATCAGCGTTGCCCTGAGGTTCAACATCGCCAAAATCATGAGGGCAAGCAATGAGGTCGTTATGGAAGCATTATGACAAAAACTTCAGAAAGTCTTCAGATATGTCTGCCCGCATCACTCTTATCATCAGCACACGCAGTCCATTGGCAACGACTTGGAGGAATCAATCATCGTGTTCAATAAAAAGATGTTACTGACGGCTATTGCGGTGCTTATCGGACTGGCCGCGATTCTACCGAGCATCGCATGCGCTCACAACGTTTCCAAGGGTGATGCGAAGTTCGTTGAGGCCAACAAAGGCGCGGCCGTGGGCCCATTTCTGTACCTTGGGGCAAAACACATGGTCACGGGTTATGACCACCTGTTGTTTTTGGTGGGGGTCATATTCTTCCTATACAAGCTCAAAGATGTCGTTCAGTATGTCAGTCTCTTCACTGTTGGGCACAGCATCACATTGCTGGCGGGCGTTCTGGGCGGTATTCACGCCAACTCTAACATCATCGATGCGATTATCGGCCTTTCTGTAGCGTACAAAGCGTTTGACAATATGGGGGGCTTCCAGCGGCTTTTAGGATTCCAGCCGAACACCCGGATTGCCGTGCTGATTTTCGGTCTGTTCCATGGATTCGGTCTCGCCACTAAACTGCAAGAACTCGCCCTGTCCAAGAACGGGTTGATCACAAACATCGTAAGTTTCAACGTCGGCGTCGAAATCGGACAGGTCCTGGCGCTCACGGCCGTGCTTCTGGCCCTGACATACTGGCGCACTCGAACGGGTTTTCTCCGCCACGCTTTCGCTACCAATACAGCGTTAATGACAGGTGGTTTTATGCTCGTGGGTTATCAAATGGCGGGCTACTTTTTTGCCGCGTAGAAGGGAAAATATGATTCAGGAAAAGGACTTAACAAGGACAGAGCCGCCGTCGACGGCGCGACTCGCTAAAGCGACAGTAATCGCGCTTGTGGTGGCGGCTGCGATACTCGTCACCACGATACTGCCCGCCGAATATGGTGTTGATCCGCTGAGAACAGGCGCCGCGATGGGCCTGTTGAGTCTTTCCAGGGCCGAGGCAACCCCGGCAACGGACTCAGCATCTGCACCCGTGCCGGCCGCGCCGGTGCAGACCGGAACTTACACGGCGCAGCCGAAAATATACAAGGTCGATTCTCAGGATTTTCTCTTAATTCCGGGTCAAGGGTTTGAAATGAAGTATCACATGCCGAAAGGCGCGGTGATGGTTTATTCGTGGAAGGCGAACGGAAAGCTTCGCTTCGAATTCCATGGAGAACCCGACCAGAAACCGAACAAGGACTATTACGAGAGCTACGAACTGGATAATAAGATCGGCAAGGTGGAGTCCCACGGTTCGTTTACGGCGCCGAGCACCGGTGTCCATGGCTGGTTTTGGGAGAACAAAGGAGACAAGAAGGTCGAGATGCATCTCACGGTGGCCGGCTTTTTCGACGCCGCCAAAATGTACGCCGGCGGGCCGCCCGAAGACCTCCCAGTCGAGGACGCAAAATAATATCGATGACACAAATCCTGCTTCGTAAATTTTCAGCGGCAAGTCCGAGATTTAACGCCGACTTGAGCGATTCATTTCCCGTAACGTTCATGAATCCAAGGAAGAAAAATCGCAAGCAACACGGCAATCGCTACGATTGCAATGGATAGCAAGATTAAACCAGGCAGTACCCTTCGCGACAGACGCTTGACCACACGCCCTTCGCGCGCATATGCACGCCTCCGTAATACTCTTCTCGCAGACATGACTTCCCTCGGGTTATCCGCAGCAATATGGTGCGAAACTAGAAAATGTCTTTCACCGCGTGGTGACACGCTCAAGACCCGCTGGATTTCTCTCACGCATGTGTCTCACCAGATCACTTTCAGCGCAAATTGAATCTCGCGCGCCGGCGTTTGTGTGGAGGTAATCAGACCGGCGCTTGAGACGGCATTCCCGCTCTGATCGAAGACCGTGAGGTTGTCGGTTGGAGAGGAAAAATTGGCCCTGTTAAAGAGATTGAAAAACTCCGCACGGAACTGGACATTCACGTTTTCTGAAAACCGGCGGATGTGGTTGTTCTTAAAAATCGAAGCATCAAATTTCGATAGCCCGGGTCCGATCAGCGTATTGCGCCCGAGGTTGCCTCGAAGAGTCGCCGGACTCGGAAAAGCCAGGCACTGAGTTTTGATGTAGTGGTTGGGATTCCCGGGGTTCGTCAGCGTCTCGCAGCCAGAGCCCGGAACGCGGTTCGGCGGCTCGCTGGTCTCATCCAACTTCATACCCAATGGATCGCCACCCAGTAGCGGAGTAAACGGCTGGCCACTGGAAGCCTTGTAAATGCCTCCCAACTGCCATCCGCCAAATGCCCATTCCGTCAGCCGCGAGCGCATCCTGGGGGCGGGCACTGCCCAGGTAAAGTTGAAAACAATATTCTGGCGTACATCGAAATCCGATAAGCCGCGCGTTGTGCGCTGGTCGAAGAAGAGCGGATTGAGCAGCCCGTTAGGATAAGCATCGTCAGCCACCGTCGCCGAGAGCGTGTCAATGCTCTTGCCCCGGGTGTATGCGCCATGAACTGTGACACCATGGCTCAGGTTTTTCGTGATGACCACCTGCAGCGCGTTATAGAAAGAGTTCGCCTGCCACAGCATTCCGGTGATGCGGCCATAGTTTGGATTCAATTTCTGACTGCTCGATGCCGGAGGGAATAGATAACCCGAAGGTGTCAGCGTCGGCAAAACCATGTCGAAATTATCAACTCTGAAGGGCTGATGGACACCTCGCGATCCGACGTAACCGATCGTGACACTGAGATCAGGCGAGATTTGCCGAGCGACGCTCAGGTTCCATTGCATCACGTAGCTGCGCTTCGGATCATGTTCTACATAGCTGGCCGAAGAAGCTGTCGAGTTGCCGGCGAATGCCTGGAATGCCCCGGTTGGGAATGAACCCGGCGCGAGAACATCCCCGACCACCCGTTTCGAAAATGGAACCGAATACGGAATGATCAAACTGAATGCATAGGGCAGCGGCAATACGTCGAAAATGCCGAAGCCACCCCGGAAGACCGTCTTGCTGTTCGCGAAAGGGTTCCACGCAAACCCAACGCGAGGTTCGAAGTTACGAAATGTAGGGTTCGAAAAGTATGGAGAGCCCAGGTGTGGCTCGGTGTCGGTCAAATGAAGCAGGTTCGAGATCCTGCCGTGCGCCTCAGTGAGAACGGTGACCATCTCATAACGCAAGCCTGCGTTGACGGTCAAATTCCTTCGCGGACGTATATCGTCCTGAACGTATGCGCCGAAGAGCGTCTGGCGAGTTCCAAACGTAGGCATGGGAATGGGAGCCAATCCGGTAAAATTTCGCGGCCGGTTGGTCAGGAAATCGGAGAGTGAACTGAACTTGAAGGTGCCGTTGGTTCCGGATGTAGAAAGTGAGTTGTCTTGCATGCGCTCCACGAGCACGCCGGATTGCAGGGCATGAACGCCTTTGCTGAGAAAAATGTCGTCTGCCCATTGAAATGAGTTCCAGGAGACGTTCCTGCTGCTGCCTCGAGTGCCTGGGCGCTGCGCGTTCAGTCCCCCAGCGAAGTTCGTGAGCCCGGGCACAGACTGGATCACCCCAACAAACTGTCCGGGGATGAAGCCGAACGCAGGGTCCGCCAACAGAGGGTTCATAAGACTGGACACTCCACCCTCGATCGCCCCAGCCCGGTTAAAGCCAAACCGCGCTGCATTCAAGAACTTCGAACTGAAGATGTGTTGCTCATGGAGCGTGACGAGCTGGCGCCGCGACACGACGGTCGCCAGCAGCTCGTTAAACGCGTCCGGCTGGATGACTCTGGAGTTGTCCCGCATATACGTCGCGGAGAAGCTGTCCCGCTCCGAGAGCTTGCGATCGATTTTGGTGGTGAAATAATTTTCCGTCGTGACTTGCTGCCCGGCAAAGCTGAAGATTCCGGTATCGCCACTCCCAAGCAGAGGCCCGTTCGGTAGTGGATAAAACGCCTCCAGATATCGCGAAATCGCAGGATCTACCTGTACGGGTCCTGTCGAAAGCATGCCTTTTCGCGCTGCCACCGAAGGCACGGTATTGACATGGGTAACACCCAGAGACTGACGAAGTCCCTCGTAATCCGCGAAAACGAACGTGCGGTCCTTCTGGATCGGCCCACCGAGTGAGCCTCCGAATTGATTCCGTTTGAACGGCGGAATCGTGGCGTCAAAGAAATTTCGCGCATCCAACGCGCTGTTCCTCAGAAATTCATAGACGCTTCCGTGAAAAGCATTCGTCCCAGAGCGCGTGACAGCATTGATGACTCCGCCTGTGGTCCGGCCGTACTCGGCCGGATAGTTACTGCCCAGCACGGAAACCTGCTCAACCGCGTCGACACCAAGATTGTCACCCAACACACTGCCTGGCGCCCCGTTCGAGTAGTCGTTGATGCTCACGCCATCGAGACGATAGTTGTTCTGATCCGGCCGTGCGCCGGAAATGCTCAAGGCCGCTCCAAAACCGCGCTGAGAGTTGCCTCCGCCCTGGGCGCTTCCCGTCTGGACGCCCGTGACACCCGCCTGAAGGGCGGCGAGTTGGGTCCAGTCACGCCCATTAAGCGGCGTGTCGCGCACCGTAGAGGCACTGACGTTGCCTCCAACCGCAGAAGAAGCTTGATCGGCCGGAGCCCCGGAAACAGCCACCCGAACTACCTGGTTCGGATCTCCCGCTTGCATCACAACATTGAGGATCAGGCTGGCTCCAACGTTTACCGTGATATCGGTTCGCATTTGAGTCGTGAAGCCCAGAGCCGCAGCGGTCATCTCATAGCTTCCCGGCAGCAGGTCAGGTGCTGTATACAAACCCGCGGCATCCGTTGCGACCGCACGCACAACCCTTGTCGCCAGGTTGGTCAGCGTCACCCGCACGTTGGGTATAGCAGCCTGTGAGGCGTCCGTCACAGTGCCGGACAGGACGCCGCCAGAAACCTGCGCATTCAATCCAATGCTGAGGAGATTAAGAAATGCCAGCAGACCGGCGACTAGAAAAACCATCTCAGTGCACGCTTTCCAGGAGGCTTCCCCTGTACTTTACACACAGAAGTCCACTTCACTAAAACGATGCAGCATCGCGTTTTACCGATGAATTGCACAGCTCGTTCCCAGTTGCGCGGCGATCCGGCTGTCCGCGTTGTACCTCACCTTTTGGTCCTTTGAAGAGAGGAAGAAGATTATTCCACTTCGGCTTAACAAACAAACTCTTGCTCGCCCCGATATCGCTGGCGAATGGTTCAACTTCATGAACTCTGCCCCTGAGCTGACGATCGTCGGCGAAGCAGATGGCGGGGAAATGTAGCATCAGCCTCACACGAGGCCCATTACAAAACACGTTCTACTTCAGGTTCTGCAGGTATGCGACCAGGTTGATTACCTGCTCCGTCGTGTTGTTCTCCAGCAGCGCGCGATGCCGGTCGCGTGCCGCGATCACCTTAGTGTCGTGCAATCGGTCAATCTTGAAGGACTGTTCGGCGTCCAGCCCCTTCGGCTTCAGGATCTGAGCCCGCAACGCTGTGGCATCGGATTTCCGGCCGACACCGTTGAGGTCACGTACCGAGGAGTGGCAGGAGCTGCACATCCGATCGAAGGTCGCCTTCCCCGCCGTGGCGTCTCCCGCCGCCTTGACCTCGATCAGCTCCCTGTAACGCTCCTGCTGGCGGGCGTAGTGGATTAAAGGTTCTTGCTCAAATAGTTCTCAGGGGCAGTTGCACTGGTGCGGATGCCCAGGACCATACCGCGAAGGCAGTAGATTCGGTCCAAAATGTCTCTACTTATCGAGGCTAGAGGCGTGAGTATCGCGAGCGGCGGTCACAGACGGTTTAGACCGCCGCTACAGTACGACGCTTGTCAGAACAGCAGCTTCAGCGCGAACTGGAGTTGCCGCGAGGGTGTGGCCGTATTAGTAATCTCGCCGGCCGACTCGCTATAACTGTAGTTAGCGCTGTTGCCCTGGAAGACCACCTGATTCGGGAACGCGAAATTCACGTGATTCAAAACATTGAACGCTTCCGCGCGGAACTGCAAAGTCACGCCCTCCCGGATGGGGATCCTCTTAAACAAGGACGTGTCGAGGTTGAACAGGCCCGGGCCGCGGAACGTACTGCGCCCCGCGTTCCCGAAAGTGCCGGCAAGCGGCACCGTGAAAGCACGGGGATCAAACCAGTGGTCCACGCTCCCTAAAATCACCGGCCCCTTGAAGTTCGGATTCAGGTTGGGTACGTCGACGACGCCTCCGTCGCCGGTGCCGGAATTATTGAAGCCAATGAGAGGCGTGATGGGAAACCCGCTCTGAGCGGTGACGATCCCATTCCATTGCCAGCCGCCAATCAAACGGTTCATCCAGCCGCTGGCGCCGCTGCCTAAGCGCTGTCCACTCCCGAACGGCAACTGATAGCTGAAGTTCGAGTTGAACTGGTGCTGGAGGCTGTAGGCGGCGACTCCCTTGTTCAGGTGGCGATTGTATGGACTGAAAAGTTCGGGCGGCTCATTTTCGCCCGAAGGCGCCAGGATGGCGGAATTCAAATCCAGCACCTTACCCCAGGCGTAATTCGCCTTGAACGTCAGCCCGCGCGCGGCGCGCTTGAGCACCGACACATTCAGCGAGTGATAGCTGGCGGTACCCCAGCCAAAGAAAGGCTGAGTGTAGTCCACGTACGGGTTCGGGCGTTGGGTGAGAGTGACGCCGTTGACCACGACTGGAGGCCTGGACGGCAGATAGGTGGTCCCCAGCGGAACAATCGGCGCTTGACCGCCTGGGAGTTGACTGAGTGCGAGCACGCCGCCGCTTCGGCATCCCTGCGGGTTCTGGCACACCTCCATCGGGGAGGTATTGCTATCCATCGTGAGATTGGTGTGGTAGGACTGGCTGCCGACGTAACCGACCGAAAGCACCAGATCTCTGGCAAGCTGGCGTTCCACCGTAAGATCCCATATTTGGACCGTCGAGGTAAACATGTTCGGGTCAAAACCGGTGGGCTGATAGATCGAGCAAGGCGCAGATATCCCTGGGCCGCACGTGGGCGGAAGCGCCACATTCTTCTTCAGCGGAAGGAGGGGAAGGAAGCCGCCCGCTGCCTGTATGGCCGGCACGAGTGACTCGCGCGCAGAGAACGGTGGATTGGGCTGGACCCGGATGCCGATGTTATCTATCAGATCGTTGTGGATTCCAAAGGCGGCCCGCACCGCCCAGCTTCCCGTTCCGGTCGGGTCCCAGGCCAGACCCACCCGCGGCTGCAACAACAGTTTGGCGTGGTTCTGATCGATGCAAGAGTCCGCGATGAGCGGATTGGTCTGGATCACGAAGCCGGGGTCGTACCTGTAGTTCGAACACCGGCCCGCAACCTCGTGCCATCCGTTGGTCATCTCGTGCCGCAACCCCAGGCGCAAGGTGAAATTCGACCGCAGTTTCATGTCATCCTGGATATACCAGGCGCCTTCCGTAGTGCGGAAGCCGAGCGTGCTCGGATTCCGCGTCACAATAGCGTTGGACGGCTGATCCCGGAGAAATCCCAATATGTCCCGATAGGCGACGTTTCCCGCGGATGACAAGGCCACTCCAGACTGGCTTTGTTGCGCCTTCAGAAGCCAACCCCCCATGCTCCAGGAGTGCTTGCCTTTGATGAAGCGCACGTCATCGGAGTAGGTAAAGTAATGCCGGATGCCCCGACTGGGGTTGTTGCCGGGTACGCCCGCGATTGCCGACGGAGCAGCCGCGCCGATCCCGCCGCCAATAACAAGAGTGCCGGGATTACCTCCCTCCAGAAACACGATATCCGCGGGCATCGGTATGGCGGGAGCATTGACCAGGGTCCCCTACGTCCCTGCGTAGCCTAGCGTCGCGATATTCACCAGATTGGGGGAAAACACATGCGTTTCTTTCAAGCTGAGTGTTTGGGCGTTAAAGTCCTGAACCTGGTTAAAATTCGGATCGCCGCCGCCTCCTCCTCCCCACGGGTTGGTCCTGAGGCCGCTGTCAGCGGTGAGGTTGGTATAGAACGAATCCTTGCTGGAAATGACGTAGTCATAGCGCGCGATGCCGAAATTTTCCCCGACCGGCTGCAGTGGATTCGAGTAGGAGATCGCGCTCCCGTCGGGGCGATCCGGCGTACTGGGCGACGGCCAAAAGTACTTCGCATACTTGAGCATCGCGGGCTTCAGACCCGGAACCGGCGTACCAGCCGGCAAACCCAAGGGATTATCCGGCCACAACAGACCCTGGCGGGCAAACGTTCCCGGCACAATCGAGGCGCTTGACTTCGCTAACCGCTCCTGAAACCCTTCATAGGTTCCGAAAAGGAACATCTTGTCCTTCTTGATCGGGCCTCCCAGAGATCCTCCGAATTGATTGCGTTTGAACGGAGCTGCGCCAATTCTGGCATCAAAGAAGTTGCGGGCGTCCAGCACACTGTTGCGCAGATATTCGAACGCGCTCCCGTGGACTCGGTTGGTCCCCGAGGTCGTCACAATGCTGATCTGTCCTCCGGCCCGTTTCCCATATTCGGCGCCGTAGGTGTCCGTGAGAACGTTGAATTCCCGCACGGCTTCCACGCCGAGCAATTGCCGGCTCGCTCCCTCCGGCGTAATGAACTGGCCGGTCGCGGATGGCCCAAGCCAGTCGATTCCGTTGATGATGAACCGGTTGGTTTCCGGCCGCTTCCCGGACACCGAGAACATGTTCGACTGGTTGCCGTCGAGCGTAGTCGAAGTGGAATTGGAAACGCCCGCGTTGAGGGTTATCAGTTGATCGAAGCTGCGGCCGTTCAGGGGCAACTCCTTCACCTGTTGCTCCGTGATCACTCCTGAAGTGGAACTCGTCGTCGTGTTCACCAGAGGAGCCTCCTCTGTCACCGTGACTTGCTCTGCGGCGGCTCCAACTTCCAGCGTCAGATCCACGACTGCTTCCTGACCCACCACAAGATTGATGCCGCTCCGGACCGCCTGTTTGAAGCCCGGCATGGTTGTGGTGATCTCATATGCGCCCACAGGAAGCAACGGCACACTGTAGCCGCCGCGCTCGTTGGTAATAGCGTTTCGCGTGAGACCAGTGTCAACGTGTTTAACGGTGATACTGACTCCCGGTATCAACGCTCCCGAGGTGTCCTTCACCACACCCAAGATGGTTGCGGTGGAGGTTTGAGCAAAAACGAAGCAGGTTCCCAATGCGATTATTGCAACGATCGCGGTTCCTATTCCTCCAAGCACGTACAGGCTAATACCCGTCCCTCTTGCCATAATCCGCTCCTTTCAAATGCAATCTAACAATCCAAAAATCAAATATGGCAGGCGTCTAGGCCTTGGCTCCGGCTCTTTCTGGCCAATCCGCAGCTTTATAAAAACGCGTCGCGCCAAGTGTCAGAATGAAGGTGAAGCGACCAGAATCCGGTTAAACAACATATTTCGATATCCGGAGATTGTTTCGCTTTCTATTGCGTCGTTTTATAGAGTGGCGAAGGGTGGCCTGTATATCCGGTATAGGGGGTATTCCTGGCTGAAATTCGGGGTAAGGACGAGCAGCTTTATGCCCTAGACGCTAACGAAATAGACATTCGTGATTGCCGCTCATTTTTGTTTTCCTGCGCCTTGTTTTAAGTTCGCCAAGGCGACCACAACTTCCGATCTGAACTTTTCTAGCGCCGGATTCAGACGATTTCCGGGATTCCTCCGCAGAAGCGCATCCATGCGGCTGAGAGCCGCACTGAGTTTTCCCTGACGAACGTACACGTGGAGAAGCATCAATTCCGGCGCTTCAAAGTCCTTATCGAGCAAAGCTGCACGCGTGAAAGCCTGCTCTGCCTCCGCGTACTGGGAAAGTTTGTACCGTGCGCGCCCTAAGGCGTAGTGTGCAATAGCCGAGCCTGGCGCGACTCGAATCGCCTGCGAGAGAACTTCGGCTGCTCGTTCAAAATTGTCTTTCTCCAGATATATTTCGCCGAGTTGAATTAATGGCGTGCCTTCGCGCGGATTCAGTTCGAATGCGCGAGTAAGTTCGTGTTCGGCGGCATCCAGCCGGTCGGTCTTTCTGTACTCCTGACCGAGACCTAGATGTGCATTGTAGAAATTCGGGGCGAGTTTGATAGCCTTTTCCAGCCGCTCGATGGCGCGTTGCGTGTTGTGGTCCTTAATTTCCCGGACAGCCTTTTCATATTCCTTGATGGCTTGTTTCGGGATATTGGCCGTCAATTGCCTGATATCTACAACCTGATTCCCGCCCAGAGCCGCTGGCCCGCTGGCCGCGCTTCCGTTCAGGAAAATGAATACATATGGTGTCCCTGGAAGGTCGACTGGATAATTCACGTTTTCGAAGCCTTCCAAGCGAACACGAATGTTGTAGGAGCCCTCAGGGACGTTGCGGAATTCGAAATTCCCGCGTAAATCCGTGAATGTCCGTTGATCCTTCTTAGAGCCGGAATGATCCAGTAGAACGAGCACTGGTTCCTTCAGACCGCCACTAACCGATAGAACGATTTGTCCACCAATGGCGAACGCTGAAGCCGACTCCGAGGGCTGCGCCAACCCGAATGACGAGCCAGTCATCAGAATGAACATGAACCGGACAAGAATGTTGTTAGAAAACATAATTCGATATCCGGGATTGTTCGCTTTCCTATTGCGTGGCTTTATAAAGCGGCAAAGAGTGCTTGTGTATCCGGTGGAGCGGGTATTCCTGGCTGAAAATCTTGGGAAGGACGATCGGCTTTATGCCCTAGATGCATTCCCTCCTCGCAGATCCTCTGCGAGGAGGGAAATGCCTCAGAACAGCAGCTTGAGCGCGAACTGGATTTGCCGCGACGTCGTGGCGGTAGCTGTAATGACCCCGCCCGAAGGGCTGTACTCGGTGCCCTGGAAAAGAACCTCATTCGGGTACGAGAAGTTGGGGTGATTCAAAACATTGAAC
>QHXD01000775.1 GCA_003223895.1 Acidobacteriota bacterium | reverse complement strand
CACCTTGAACTCCTGCAATGCATCCGGAAATGGAAGCGGAAGATTCAAGTTGTTGTAGGCATCGTTGTGATTGGTGCCGTCCAGACGGTACGTCAGGCCGGCCTGCATGCCGCCGGCGACCTGGATGATAATCGTCGGGTAGTTTCGGCTGCCTGGATTCAGCGTGCCCTGCGTCGATGTGGTCGCCACTCCCGACAGTAAGACCAGCTCTGTAACCTGCCGTCCATTCAAGGGCAGTTCCAGAACGCGGGTGTTGTCGATCATTTGACTGATGCCTGTGTTGCGTGTTTCCACAAGCGAGGCATCGGCCTGAACCTCGACGCTCTCGGAAACCTGTCCCACTTCCAGCAGAATATTCAGTACCGGGTTGCTGCCAACCTGGAGCACGATTCCTGTTCGCACGTAGCTACGGAACCCCGGCAGCGCCGCCTCCAACCGATAAGGACCGATAGGGAGATTCGGCAACGTGTACGAGCCCGTCTCATTGGTCACCGCCGAGCGCGTTATCCCCGTGTCGGTTTGCGTGACCTTCACTTCCACTCCAGGCAGAATCGCACTGCTTTGATCGGTCACCACTCCACTGATTTGCGCCGTCGATTGCGCCATGACTCCCGTGGGCAGCGAGACGAACGACACCGCCACGAGAACAGCGATTGATTTCAGAAAACGACTCCAGCACTTTGTGCTTCGCATCCCTTCCACCTGTCCCTCCACTACCCGCATTTTTTGTGTTTTACAATGCGCGCGATTATAGTCGAACAACGCGGAAACGCTTAGCCCAATGAGTAAGGAGGAATATGAAACCGATCAGATTTGCGATTGTGATATTCGCGGCCACGGCCCTCGTTGGCGTGGCGCAAGCGCAGTCCAGCTATTCTTGCGTCAACGAGGTCCCCAATCCGTACAAACAGGTCACCGGCTGGGCGCACATGGAGCGACCCTGGGCCCCGACGAACAATGTATTCGTAGACGGCAAGGACAATGTCTGGGTGATGGACCGCTGCGAGGACAAGGGCTGTCTGGGTTCGCACGAAGCACCGATATGGGAACTGTCGCCCGACGGAAAGGCGTTGAAGAATTTCGGCGCCGGTATGTTCCTCTTCCCGCACACGGTGAAACCCGACGCGGAAGGTAATGTCTGGGCGATCGACGGCGACGCGAAAGAAGGCAAGGGTAATCAGGTCTTCAAATTGTCGCCGGACGGGAAGGTGCTGATGACTTTGGGCAAGGCGGGCCAGGGCGGCAAGGACCCCGATGTCTTCGACCGGCCGACGGGAATCGCTTTTGCGCGGAATGGCGACATCTTCATCTCCGAAGGCCATGCGCCGACCTTCGGCAATTCGCGCATTGCGAAGTTCGACAAGAACGGGAAGTTCATCAAGTCCTTCGGCCATCTGGGCTCAGGCGACGGCGAATTGAAGGGCCCGCACGTGCTCGCCTTCGATAGTCAAGGCCGGCTCTTTGTCGCCGACCGCAGCAACAGCCGGGTCGCGATCTTCGATCAGGATGGCAAGTTTATCGCCGCCTGGAAACAATTCGGACGGCCCAGCGGGATTTTCATCGATAAGAACGACATGCTTTACGTCTCCGATTCCGAATCCGAGGATGCGCCGGGCAAGGACACCAACAACCCCGGCTGCAAGAGAGGAATCCGTGGCGGCAGCGTCAAGGACGGCAAAGCTCAGTTCTATATCCCCCCGCCGCCCGTCTCCGATCCGAAATTGCCGCCGCCGGAAGGTGTCGCGGCAGACAGCCACGGCACGATCTACGCCGCCGCAGTGCAGGCGAAAGACGTGTACAAGTACGTCAGGAAATGAACGCTTTGGCGTCCCGACTGTAGCGGCGGTCTATGACCGCCGACGATATCGCAATTGTTGAATTGTCGGCGCTCATAGAGCGCCGCCTGGAGATTGGCCATTTTTTCGGAGGTTGTGAGCAATGGTGTCCGCATTGGCGTCTCCAATTTTTGCACTTCGTTGCGCGAGTGGTCATGCACACGAAACGTGACTCTGAATTCCCCTCCTAGATTAGGCTGGCGAAGCCCTCCTTTATAGATGCTGGCGAAGCCCTCCTTTATAGATGCTGGCGAAGCCCTCCTTTATAGATGCTGGCGAAGCCCTCCTTTTTTATTCGGTTCGCTTCGCGGGCTTTCTATAAGGTAGCTTCGCGACGTTGATCGACCACCCCGCCGCTCGCTTCTAACGAACTATTAATCGCTCGCGGCACCCCTCCTAATCTAGGAGGGGAGTTCTCCAAGCCGCGCACAAATGGCCAATCTCCAGTCGGCGCTCATAGAGCGCCGCTACAGTTTAAAGCATCGATCTCGTGATCGCTTTGGTGCGTGAAAGTTTCATCTTGAAAGGTTGACCCTTCTTCACGGTTTTCGATACGCTGAACGGCGGGCACTTGCCCGACCGACTTCCACGCCAGTGATACAAATCGAGAGCCAGAAGATCCCAGCGGCGAAACCCGCGGCCACGTCGCTGAGATAATGGACGCCGAGGTAAAGCCGGCTGAATCCGATCCCCAGGATCAAGAATGCGGCGCAAACGATGATGGCGATTTGCGCGGCTCGATGTCTGGCCCAGCACGTCACGAGGATATAAGCGAGCATCCCATATGCGACCAGTGAGTTCATCGCGTGACCGCTTGGGAAGCTGTAACTGGAGTCGTACAGAAACTGCGCGGCGAAATCAGGGCGAGGCCGTCGAATCGACAGCTTCAAAACACGCTCCAGTAGCGCACTGCCGCCTAACGCGACGATCCAACCTGCCATAACGAGCGACTGCTGCCTCCGTGCGAGTACCCAAGCAACAACCACTCCAAGGACCGCAATGAAGACCGGCGAACCCAACAGCGTAACTGCCCAGAAGATTCTGATTCCAAGTAAGGTGTTGCGAGCCTGCAACCAGTGAAGAACGGTGAGGTCCAGTTCCGTGATCGATCCGTGGTTGATGACGTCCTCGGTTATGCCTGCAAATAACCATAGGGCGATCACACTCACCAATAGCCCAATGGTGAGGTGCAGGCCGAGGTACTCACCTGGTGAGAATCGATCAGTCAGCCAATCCCGGACATTCCGAGCCTTCAATGAATCTTCCCTTAGATTGCCCGCCATCCGTGCGACGAACGGCGGAAGTGTTTCGGTTGTGATGGCACGAATGTCTGGCGTTCCTGCTGCCAGGTATGCGTTTCCACGCTGATCTCCGGCTCTTCGATCCGGAGGACATTGAAAGAATTCAGTTCGCCTCTTCCCCGAGTCGAAGTGGCGGTGCCTGCCTGAATGACCAGTGCAGAGTAACCTGCAATCTCATATCGTTCCGTATTGCCCGCGTGGGTGACGTGGAGATGACCCGCAAGAAAAAGATCAACGCCGCACTTTGCGAAATTCTCCATTGCCATACTCGACCGTCCCACCAGATGGGTGTCCTTGAAGCCTTTCGGCAAATCGAACGGATGATGCGTCACAACGATCTTGATTTGTTTGCCGCCCAATTGTCCGAAGTGTTCGTAGATGCTGGAGACTTGTTCGACATCAACGCGGCCGCCCTTCCAGAGTATCCGCCGTGTGGTGTTCAGGCCCAGTACAGCGATCTCGTGATCGATGTACATCGGTGCCAGGTCATGGGTGATATAGGCCGGGATAGCCGCAAAACCGGGTTGTCGAGAGGAAGGTCGTGGTTTCCGGGAACGACAATTTGCGGTGAAGGCAGGCAATCCAAAAAAGCTTTTGCTTCTTTAAACTGTTCGATGCGGGCCCGCTGTGTGAGGTCGCCGGACACTGCCACGAGGTCCGGCCGAATCTCCCGTACTGCATGACTGAGAGGCTGCAGAGTGGCCTGGTCGACGCGGCCGAAGTGCAAGTCCGACAGATGCACGATCGTCCGCATAGCTCAGTGCTCCGACCGGGGAACAAGAACACGCAGCGCCTTTGGGCGCATCCGGTAGTGAAGCGGAGGCGCCAAACGTATGACCTCACCATCAATGCTGACATGAACGGTTTGGCGTCTGCTTCGGACCCAGAGGTCTTCTGAAAGTATTTTGTCGTAATCCTTGTTTTGTTGGAGCCTTCCCATGAGCGCACCCAACGTGAGCCAGATGAGCTTAAGCCGATCGGTCTCACGAGGAATGTAAAGGCACAACACTCCGGCGTCCAGTCGCGCGCGCTTGCCGATATTCAGGCCTTCTATCGCATATTCGTTGTTGCTCACGAATACAATTGAGGTTCTGCGAACCAATTGCTTTCCGTTCGCGATCACTCGTACGGTGAGTCGACGATATCGAAGCAAGGCCCTGGCGGCAGCAAAAGCCGTTGCCACCCATTTGGACTTGCCTCGCTTTTGCCGCTTTTCGCGAAGACGCACGATTGCCGGATATAGGCCGAGGCCGGAGTTATTGACGAAGATATGGCCGTTGACGTCGCCCACGTCAACTGCCATCACTCTGCCTGTCGCCAGGCTTTCAACTGCGGATTCCAATGCAGCAGGGATTCCGAGATCTTTGGCGAAATGATTCAACGTTCCCACTGGCAGCACACCGAGGACTGTTTCCGTCCCGACCAGAGCGGAGGCTACCGCATTGATGGTGCCGTCACCGCCTCCGGCGACGATCAGAGTGCTGCCGCCCTTAACCGCATCTCGCGCCAGTTTCGGGACGTCCCTGGCCTCAGTTGTAAAGATAACTGTGGCTTCAGGATAGACGGCTTTGATCAAGGCTGTGAGATCGTCGCGCGATTTGGAGGCGGCCATCCGTCCGGCTCTTCCGTTCACGATAACCTGAACGGATGTGTGGATATGAAATTGGCTCACAAGAAAACATACGCCTCATTAGTGCAGTGAGGTCATTGAAGCGGCGGTCAAGGACCGCCGCTCTTCGGCGGGACTGCGGGTTTTAATGCTCGTTATCTCCGTGGTCATCCCCATTATTCCCGCCCTCATTATTCCCATTTCTTTGAGGACCTCTGCCCACGAGATCGCCGTTGACGTCGATGTTGTCGAGCACCGCCAATCCGCTGCCGAGCTCGGAAGGTGTGGGATTGTCCTGTCCTTCATCAAAAATGATGGTAATGCTCCGGATCCTGCTGCCCGACGGGATATTTCTTTATCACTTTGCCTTCGTCCCGTCATTACAGGATAGTCGTTACTTCCTCCCGTCTCGCCCGGGTTTCTCCAAGGGTTCTTAATCTTTTCAACACAAGTTGCGAATCAAAGTCATTGAGAACGGAGGCTTCATCGCGGTTAGTCGTGAATTGGTATTCCACATAGTTGGAGACGATCCGCACCTTTGTCAGATACTCGCCAGTGGACATACGAATGACGAAGTGTGGCAGCGTCAATGAGAATGACAGTTGTTGTTCGGGAATGGGATCGAAGAAGTCGGGAGGCATTAAATAGAATTCTATCATTGCGATCTTTGCTGGAGCACATATCCGGATTGGCGACTATCCGACGGGCGGGCTTGCCTGCGATATTCAATTCGCGTGGCTTGCGGCTACGTCGCTATAATCAGGCTTCAATAAAGGAGGGCCCCCATGCGTGTCGCGACCGGGTTGCTGGTCTGCCTCGGACTGACGGCGTTCAGTCTATTCACTCTCGCTCAGACTTCCGGCGGGCCGACTCCGGCCGCTCCGAGGGCCCAGAAGGCCACCGCGCCGACGCGCGCCCCCGCGTTCGAGTACCTCGGCACGCTGCACGCCGAAACCGGCACCCGCACTGTTGTGGAAAATGGACCCCAGGGGACGCGGACGATCGTACAGGTCGTCGGCGGCCGCTTCGAAGGCCCGCGTGTCAAGGCGTCGGTGCAGACGCCGGCCGGCGACTGGATCACGAACCGGGCCGACGGCAGCTACCGGCTCGACGTTCGCCTCACGCTGAAAACGGACGATGGGGCGCTGATTCTCGTGACGTACAACGGCATCGGCCAGACGACGGACGCGGGCGCATCGCTGCGGATTGCGCCACTCTTCGAGACCGGCGATTCGCGCTACGTCTGGCTCACGCGACTGCAGGCGGTCGGCGTCGGCCAACGTATCTCACGGTCACCTGAAAATCTTCGTATTTGACCCGGACCAGGCTTTGGTTCTTCAGAAACGAGGTGATTTCAATGATCCACTTGCCGTCTTGCTTACCGACAAATTTCAAATCGATGTCGATATCAGCCGCCGGTTCATTCATGCGCTGATGAATGAATTTCCAATATGCCCATCCGCCCGCGACAATGAGCGCGAGAACCTGCAACACCGCTGCTATAGTCTTGATGGTTTCGTTCATGTCCCGACCTCAAGATGGCAATAAGGTAACCCGCTCCTTTGCACTGTCGTTTCTCATAATTACTTCTTCCAGCCTTCCCCGGTAAGTTTCATTGTCCTCATTGTAGAGCGTTCGGCTGGGGCACGATATACTGAATCCGGTCCCGAGACTCGGGCAAACCGTGCGAGGAGATTTCTATGCGATGCGTAAGTCGGAAAATACTTTCGATCAGTGTGTTCTTGGCGGCAGGCTACTTAACACCGGTAACTAAGGCG
>QHXD01000779.1:4651-7119 GCA_003223895.1 Acidobacteriota bacterium | reverse complement strand
TCGATGAAAGCGAGCGGCCGTCCGACGTAGATTGCGCCAATCACTTTCTGGTCGTAGTCGAGCAGGGGCTCATAGGCGCCCATTGTGCGCTCGCCGTTGATCGTCGTCGTTCGTTGGACAGGTTCGCCCCGGCTGAGGCGAGTGTCGGCGCCTTCGTCCAAAAGCGTTCCGAGGGCGATCTGCCCCTTGTTCTCACCTCGTAACACAACGATGGTTGTGGCGATGCGGACGTCGCCAAGGAAGATGGTGGCCTTGTCCTGAACCAGACTCTGGAAGTCCTGAACGATCGAAAGGTCCTTGTTCAGCAATCTCCCCGCGATCACCGCCCCGACGATCCCGCCCGAGGACGTGCGGACCGGCGTTGCCACCATCATCATGAGACCGCGTTGTTCGTAGGTGTTCGGGGGTACCTCTATCACCACCGGGCCGTTTTCGAAAGTCTTCAGCAGGATAGCGGCCTGCTTGTCCAATCCTTCCTTTTCCAGAATCTGCGGTGCGACCGCTGCGAACGTCTTTATGGTATGGCCGGTAAGGGCGTCCTCGACGATTCTGCGAACCGAGGAAACCGGCCGTTCGGGATTACTGTAATCGCGCATCAGGGCGTCATCACCGTACGCATTCGGATTTGAGGAGCGAAGAATGGTGCGTCCCTGGAGGTCCACCAGCGTGATCATCGAGAGCTTGTTTTCGAGCTCTGCCTGCCGCAGCACTTCCGCCATCCTGTTACGTTCGGCCTGCGTTCCAGGCAACTGATCTCCAATTGCTCCGGATTGCGAAAGGGCACTGATGGAAGTCGCGAAGCCGGCGAAGATGTCTCGAAACGCATCCTTGAAAATGGCGACATTCGTTCGAACGTCGCGCTGGCCTTGCTCGGAGACGAACTGAAGCCGCACTGCTCCGAGACGCTGGAAGTAATCGTTCATGATGCCCTTGATGACAAGGCTGAACAGCAGGACAGTCAGGAGGGACCCGCCGAGAAATGTGTATATCAGCTTGCTTCGAAGCGACCGACGGAAAGTCATAACTTAGATGTTCGATATTCTAGCACCATCTATAGCTCAAAAAGCCGAATCCGCCGGAGCAGCACATCCGCTAAATATAACAACAGAGCCAGACCGGTCAGGTATGGCCAGAGAGGCGTCGGAAGGGCAGTCGTTTCACCGTTTGGATCGAAGATGTCTTCGGTCTTCGGCTGGAATCGTCCGTGCGTTTCACTACTGATGGCTCGCAGCAAATCGGTATTGGGCGGATAGAAGTGGTATTCGTCCGGATAGGAGTACGCCAGGACCCTGGACGAGCCTCCGCTGTCCTCGCCGACCGCGCGGAAAAGGTAGGAGCCCTTTTTGGTGAGCGGGAACTTCGCTTCGTAGGATCCGGGCCCGACCTGATGGACGGAGACATCGGACACGACCTGGTCTGGTCCGACAACTCTTATGAGCGAATCCAGTTTGTTTCTGAACTGACCGTCTTTGCGGACGGCATTGATCGTCATTTTCGCTTCGTCGCCACTACGCTCGACGCGGAAGTCGAACTCGTTGTCGTCTTGCCTGCGCATGGTTTCGCGCACAAGCTGCGACCAGAACTTGGGATAGCCCTTCCACTTGAGCCAATCCACCGCCCAGCGGTCCTTCAAATCGGATGTGAACGCCACTGTTTTACCCAGGCCGTACTGCCAACGTGCGAGGATGGGATCCTTGCGGGCGGATTCGAGCAGAACTTCCGAGGTATCTTTGGATTTCGTCGCGACATAGCCCAGCAGGTTCGGAGCGGTCTTGAAATCGATGCCCTTGAACGCCTCGACGTTTTTCTTCACCACCGGTTTGAATGATTCTTCGCGAAGCGTCTTTCCGGTGGCAAGCTCCGTTTCTTCCGTGAAGATCTGGGGAACGTTCGTCGGCTCTTCAAGATAATAGGTTCTGCCCTTGCCCCATTTTGCGATATTTGCCAGCAGCTCACGATCTGCGCCGTTGCCAACCGCGACTGACGAGACAGTAATCTTGGATTCCGCCATCTTCTTCGTCAAACCTTCAAAATCGTCGGGCAGCGAGCGGCCGTCGGATAGGAGAATAACGTGTTTCACCTGCGTCGTTGCCCCGGCGAGCTGAATATAAGCTTCGCGCATCGCAGGATAAATGTTTGTCTCGCCGCCCGCGATGATCGCGCTGATCGCCTGGGTGATCTGCGTCCTGTTTGCGGCCGGCTGAAGACGTACCGGCCAGTAGAAGTTGTAATCGAATGCGACGACTCCGAAACTATCTTCGTCCTTCAGAAGCGCAAGAGGCGCCTTTGTGGCTTCTTTAGCCAGCTCGATCTTCTGCCCACCCATGCTTCCGGATTTATCGAGGATAACGATCATCGCTACCGAATCCGGTTTCTCCTTCTTGGCCTCGAAGGTGACGGGAAGAACTTCTTCGATGAGTGTCTTGGAATAGCCGCCTTCCCCGTAGTTGTTCTCGCCCCCCGCAAGA
>QHXD01000779.1:2243-4622 GCA_003223895.1 Acidobacteriota bacterium | reverse complement strand
GCCACGTCGCTCAGGACGACGGCATCGAACGTGTCAAGTATTTCGATGTTATCGGGCATGGCGTTGGCCGCCACCGCCGTGACCATGAAGCCTTCCACAGTGAGGGCGGTTTGCAGATACTTCGCGCTCTGCGGACGCCCTTCGACATACAAAATCTTCGGGCGGCCGTCCACAACCACCGACGCACGAAATTTGTTGTTGTCGAGGAAAGTATCTCCGGGTGCTTTCACCTGGGCTTCGAGCGTGACAGGGCCCGTTTCATTTTTGATGCTTCCTTCGAATGCCACGCGATTGAGACCGCGAACCAGTTGAAGCTTTCGGGTGCCGAGCGTCTTATCGCCATACTTGACCTCGACTTCGGCGGGAGTGTCCACCTGGCTGTAAACATGGGCCTCCAGGGGGAATAGCTCTTCTGCCGTGACCGTGGCAGGCGCCATGATCGTTTCGACCCAGACATCGCGGTTCGTGCGCGCCTGTGCCGGAACGGTGTACACATGGACGCCTTCGACCTTCAACCGCGAAAGCATAAAGCATATTCATCATGTGGCCCGAGTTTTCGTTACCGTCGCTGATGAGGACGAGGCGTTTCAGGTGGTGCGGCGCAAAGCTGCGAATGGCGGTATCCATCGCGCCTTCAACGTCGGTGGCGCTTTGATCGATCGATCCCTGGTTGGATTTGCTCGCAACTTCGACTTTCTTGAGCTGATCCAGAGTGTCGAAAACCGTCGAATTGGCCGCAAACGGTATGAACCGAGCCTGGTCGGGATGCCCCGAGTTGTTCGTTTGCTGAATCCAGTCGATTGAAGACTGAATCGCCGGCGGCGAAACGCTCTGCGACACATCGAGCAAATACACGACCGAGAGCCAGACCCCCGACCGATAGATCACCGGCTGCATCAACGCCAGAGCGAGCAGCGCCACAATTGCCGAACGCACCGTTCCCGAAAGCCGGAGATGCTTCGGGCTGAGGTCCGTCAGCGTCTTCCGTTGAACCCACCAAAGGTAGGGAATCAGCAGAAGAAACAGGAGCGGCCAATATGTGTCGAAACTGAGTCGCATATCCGCTAATGCACAGGAAGCCAGAAGCCAGAAGCCAGAAGCCAGAATGGGGAAACGTGTGGTTCCTGCATTCTGGCTTCTGGCTTCTGGCTTCTGGCTTCCCGATTCCTCATAACGTAATTCTCCGGTGATACGTAAACCACTCTACGCCTATGAGTACAACCGCGCCCAGTAACATGTAGAACCACAATTCACGCCGCAGCCAGTACCGCTGGCCGGCCGCGGCCCGGTCATCTTTGAAGACGGACTGGTTGACGTCCGAAAAGCTCCGGTTTGCCAGATTCACCGCAACGTGGACTCGATTTTCACCCTGTGTGGCGACATACAGACCAGGTTCCGCGGCTTCAAAAATGGTTTTCCCGAGCTGCTGCGAGGCCGGCACCGTTTTCCCATCGATCGTTCGGACCTGCGCATTCGCAAGCGGCACTTCCACAACCCCAGGCGACCGGCGCAGCGCGAGCTGTTCGCGGCTGAACCATGCAAGAACGTTTTCGATGAAGACCGGGAAACCGACGTGGAAAGCGAAATCAGACGAATCCAGGTCAAACGTCAGCATTACCCACCTGGGTTTCTCCGAGGCCAGGATCAAGGGTGTCTGCTTTGAAGCTGCGACCACGGTGAGGTTCGTCGCATCGATCTGTGCCGCGCGCTCTATGGATACGTCGTGGACAGACACGAATTGCATGATGGGATGGTCTTCGGACCACGTAGTGATTTCGGGCTTCTGAACGATGCCGTTCGATGTCCGGAGCCACCCGGCATTCGGCGCACCGAATATCAATGCCGGCCTCGAGGGCGGCGTCGAGGGAGCGAAACGATCGAAGATGTAGGCATCGATATTCGAGGATTCGCGGTAATTCGAGGGATCGATCTTCAGAAGCTCAACGTAGTTATCGAGCTTCAGCAACGTTTCCAGGTTGTTGTTTCCCCGGGTTACGAGAAGCGTGCGCGTCTTTCGCTTGATCGGAAGATAGGCGAAGGCCACATCATCGAGCGGCAGCGCGTCGTCTTTGGATTGAATGGTGGCCCGGATACCGCCTCCCGTGAAGCGGGACAGGTCGAATGCATCCTTGAATATTTCTCCCTTCGCAAGGCGAACGCTTCGGCTAAGGCGCTGGCCTCCCGGTGCGCTCAGCGTGATGGCGACTTCCGCCGGATTGCCGTAGTTTTGAACTTCCAGATACGCCTCATAACCCAGCGGAGTCGAGGGTATCGACCGGATTTCGAATGCCGTGATGCCCACGTTTTCCGCACGCTCGAATACGGATACCCGCCGTACGAATGACGGTACGCCATGCAGGGCGACGCCATCGGACACGA
>QHXD01000779.1:0-2193 GCA_003223895.1 Acidobacteriota bacterium | reverse complement strand
GGACGAGGTTACGCCCGAGGTATCGACGACCCGGAACTCGGTGGTCGGGCCTCCGCCGTCGAGCAGGTTTTCAGCTCGGTCCATGGCATGCTGCCATCGCGTTCTGCCGTCTGCAGTTTGCGTGGTCATCGTCGGCGACGTGTCCAGCACGATGACGATCCGCTCAGTCTTTCCCGTCAGCGACTCGATCTCCGGCCGCGCCAGAGACAAAGCAATGAGCAGCGTGATGGTGACGGCGACCATGATCGAAATGATCTTCCGAAGCTTTTCCCAGAGTGAATGCGCCTGGCGTTCGTCAAGAACCTTCAGCCACAGGATCGACGAAGAAATCAACACGCGGCGATGACGCAGCTTGAGGAAATACAACGCGACCACCAACCCGGTGGTCAACAGCGCAAGCAAAACGGTTTGTAATGGACTGAGTGCCAGGAACGTCATTTCAAAAACCTGCCCTGACGGAAAACTTTCAAGACCAACTCTTCAAAAGGAAAGTCTGTGGCCGTGCGTACGTATCCGAGCTGATACTTCCCGCAATAACTTTCGAGAGACTCACAATACCGGGCGAACTCCGCGCGATACGCCGCCAGCAGGGAAGGCGTTATTGTAATTTCGCGGCCGACCTGGCTTTCCGAGTCCACAAGCTGGAGCTCGCCTTTCAACGGCGGGTCGATTTCCTCGTGACTCGCAATGTGGAGGATGAAAATATCGTGACGAAAATGGCGAAGAACATCCAGAGCCGTTTGAAATCCATGCTGATCGAAGAAATCCGAAATCACAACGGCCAGTCCCCGGCGGCGCGTGTCGGTGCAATAAGTTTTGAAGGACTCCTTCGCATTCGTGTCGCCGCCGGCTGTCATATCGGTGAGAAACCGGAAGATTTTAAAGATCCGGCCCTTGCCGCGTTGCGGCGGGAGCTCGCCCTTGATCCCGTTGCCGAAGGAAACAATGTTCACTCGATCCAGGTTGGCCAGACCGATGTAGGCCAACGCCGCGGCGACTCGACGCGCATAGTCCAGTTTTGAGGGGCTGCCGTAATTCATGGACTGGCTGCTGTCCACGAAGAAGTAAATCGGCAGGTCTTCTTCCTCTTCGAATAACTTCAGGATGAGGCGGTTCAGCCGAAGATATGCCTTCCAATCCAGGTGCCGGAAATCGTCGCCTGCGACATACGCCCGATAATCCGCGAATTCAAGTCCCGTGCCCCGCTTCCGCGTGCGCCGCTCGGCCCGGAGCTGCCCTGCGAATAACCGCTTCGAGATAATGTTGAGGTACTCGAGCTTCTTCAGAAACTCATCATCGAACAAACTGAGAGTGGCGGTAGACATAAAGCAATTTCCGTCCGCGGCTAGCTGGGTTCCGCCGTATTCTCGAGTATTCCTTTGATGACGGTATCCGTGTCCACACGTTCTGCTTCGCCTTCGAAGTTGAGAAGAATTCGGTGGCGAAGAGCGCCAAACGCTACGGCCCGGATGTCCTCGCACGAAACATGCACGCGATTGTTGAGCAGGGCACGGATCTTTCCTCCGATTACCAGAGCCTGGGCACCGCGCGGGCTTGAACCATACCGGACATACTTCATGGTAAGCGGCTGGGCATAAGGGGGCTGCGGATGGGTCGCCAGCGTGATCCGAATCGCGTAGTCCTGAACGGGCCTCGCGATCGGAACGGCGCGCACGGTCTTCCGCATTTCGAGGACTTCGCCCTGGCCGAGAACGCGGTTGACCTCGGGCTCCTTGATCTTCGTCGTCCGATTCATGATCGTGTGCATGCTGTCGATGGTCGGGTAATCGACCTTCAACTTGACGAAGAATCTGTCGAGTTGTGCTTCCGGCAAGGGATAGGTGCCTTCCATCTCCAGCGGGTTCTGCGTGGCCAGGACGAAGAAAGGAGAATCCAGCTTGTGCGTGCGCTTGCCGACGGTGACGCTTCGCTCCTCCATGGCTTCGAGAAGCGCAGACTGCGTCTTCGGCGTTGCGCGGTTCACCTCGTCGGCGAGCAGGATATTGGAGAAGATCGGTCCCGGCTGAAATTCGAGAAACTTCTCGCCGAGGGCATCTTCCTGGACAACGTTGGTGCCGGTGATGTCCGCCGGCATGAGGTCGGGCGTGAACTGGATTCGCGAAAACTTCAGGCGCATCACATCGCTCAGAGTCGAAACCAGCTTGGTCTTGCCCAAACCGGGCACTCCCTCCA
>QHXD01000778.1:418-2923 GCA_003223895.1 Acidobacteriota bacterium | reverse complement strand
CGGATTCTCGGGCAATCCTCCTGGAACGCAGAGGCCGAATCAAGTGCTCGCCAGCCCCTATGGCGACCGGAAGTCTCTGACGACTTACTTTAACCAGGCAGCGTTCACGGTACCGGCCACGGGTACCTACGGGAATGTGGGCGCGTTTAGTGTTGTTGGTCCGAGCTATTGGGATTGGAGTGAGGCTGTGTCGCGGCAGTTCCGGGTTCGCGAAGGCCAGAGGATCGAGATCCGCGCTGAGGCGTTCAACGTGACCAATAGCCTGCGGCTCGGGAACCCCGGAACGACAGTGGGTAATCCGAACACTTTCGGCAGGATCCTCTGCAGTGCGGCGAGCGCCAATGCGGCAGGCTGCGGTGCCGTGGCGGGAGGTAACACTCCAGGAGGTCCGAGAATCATGCAGTTCGCATTGAAATACGTGTTCTAGCAGCGAATGACCAATTCAGGAGCCCAGAATGAAATCCAATGCAAGTGTTCCAGTGTTAGCGGCCGTGCTTTCTATTGCAATCGGTGCAGGCAGCGTGATCGGCCAGTCCGGCAAGGAGACATTCGAGACGCATGTCGCGGCCGCAAAGACCGCGGCCAGGCAGGAACACAATGCGCTATTCGGTTTATGTAGCGCACCTGAGCCGGCGCCGGCGGCGCAGCGCGGCCAGCCGGCCGCAGCCCAACCGCAAGGTCCTCCGGACCGTTCGCGGTGGCATGCGGAGCCGGTGAAAGTCTTCGATAATCTCTATTTCGTTGGCATGACGGAATATTCATCCTGGGCCGTCAATACCTCGGACGGCATCATCATCATCGATGCCATCTTCGACTATTCGGTTGAGGACGAGATCGTCAAAGGGCTGCCAAAGCTGGGATTGGATCCCAGGAAAATCAAGTACGTCATCGTCAGTCATGGTCACATTGATCATGCTGGCGGCGCGAAGTTCCTCCAGGATCACTTCGGCGCGCACGTGATTATGGCTGCACCGGACTGGGATTTGCTCGATCGCGATAGAGGCGCGTGGCCAAAACCAAAAGCGGACATGGTTGCGACCGATGGCCAGCGGCTCACGCTAGGCGACACGACTCTGACGTTATACCTGACACCCGGTCACACGCTAGGGACCATTTCGACCCTCATTCCAGTGAAGGACGGGGGAAAGCCGCACCTTGCAGCCGAGTGGGGCGGTACGGCGTTCAACTGGATTCGAAACAGAACAGCCTACATCACTCCGGAGAGACCCGACCGGTTCTGGTTTGAAACCTATAGCAGCTCCGCGAGGCGTTTCCGCGACGTTGTCGCCAAATCGGGTGCCGATATCATATTGTCCAACCACACGAATTACGACGGATCAAAGATGAAGCTGGCCGCGCTGGCGAACCGGAAGCCCGGCGATCCTCATCCTTATGTGATCGGAAGCGAAAGCGTACAGCGCTATTTGACGGTTGCAGACGAGTGCGCCAAAGCGGGTCTCGTTCGTCTGAATTAGATCTCGTACCCAAAGCCACAAATCAAATTCCAAACGCAACCGATCCCGTCGGAGCACAAGAGTGCCACCAGGAGGAAAAAAACTACCCAGGCGGGAAGAAAAGCCTTCATATCCCAGCGCCCAGCCGTTGCACGGTCCGTGCAATTACAAATGGCACAATGTCTCCATAAATGGCATTGATGTGACACCGCGATGGTGAATGATTTGCAGCAAATGTGGTTGCACACGACCAGCTCACATTCGAATGGATCTTGCGGAAGGAACCACATCTTCGCTGGGAAAATCTGAGTTCGCCCAGCCGCTTCGGTGTCCTGGTTCCTCCCGCCGATGCTGGTTCCCTGTTGCGGCAAATTTCTGAAGGACACCACAGGAGGTCACAATGAAAAGCAAACTTCTGGTGGCAGCATTCTCGATTGTGCTGCTGTCCTGGCCCAGGACCGCCGCCGCCGTCGACTGCTCAACGTTTGGCGGCCGGGCTACTACTGTTCAAGTGAACGTCCTCGGTATCGTACCTGTGGTACTGTCCGACACCGGCAATCTCGACAGCACGGGAGGTGCAAAGCAAGCATCCCTTCTCAATGCGTCCGTTGCCGGTTTGCTCTCGGGGGAGGACCTGCACGCTACGGCGATTGGCGGGGGAAGCAACACACAGGCGGAGTCCTCTTTGGCTAATCTGGTTCTGAATGTGGCGGGTAACACTATCAGCGCCGATTTCGTAATGGCTCGCGCAAACGCGTCCTGCGGAACTGTGAGTCCAACCGTTGACGGGATTACCGAAATACATGGGCTCGTCGTCAATGGACAGAGCATCCCTGTGAGCGGGTTGCCGAATCAGGTCGTTTCTTTGGTCGGGGGCGGGCTCATGACCATTAATGAGCGAACGAGTGCTGTCCAGGGCCAGATCGGAAGTATTACGACGAATGCGCTTCACCTGAGAGTACCCGCGGTTATCGACGCGGTGATAGCCACCGTGTTCGTCGTCATCGGTGGTGCGGACTTGGTCGTCGGACCGCCGCCGGTCTCCGACGGA
>QHXD01000778.1:0-408 GCA_003223895.1 Acidobacteriota bacterium | reverse complement strand
ACACCGACGGGCGGCAAAGGAACCTTCGCCGTCTCTGGCGGCGTCCGTCATGACGTGCCCTCACGTCATCTGGAATACCACGACCACTCACTCGGTATAAATGTCCACGGAACCGGCATTCTCAACTACGGTCCGACTGAGACTGAGGTTGTGACGACGACACGTATGATTCAGGGCAATGCGGAGGTCAACGGTCAGGATGGCTACATGTACACTGTGGTTGTGAGCGATAACGGTGAACCCGGCGTTGGCGATGTCTTTACGATTAGCCTGACGGGACCTCCTCCTCCCATGGGCTTTGGCGGATATACGGCCGGAAGCGATCTGATGCGAACCCCTGTAATAACTCTGGGCGGGGGCAACATCCAGCTGCATACCAAGTGTTGCGGCGGCAGTTAGTCCATGCCG
>QHXD01000772.1 GCA_003223895.1 Acidobacteriota bacterium | reverse complement strand
GGCTTTACGAGCGATCTTGTCTTCCTTCTTCTTGAGACTCTTCTGAAAAGTTTTGAGCTGCGGATAGCTTTCCGCCATCTTGGATACGGACGAGCGCTGCACTTGCACGTCTCGAAGCGGCCCCAACGCGCCAAGGGATTTCTTGAGCCGGCGCCGGCATTCTTCAATTTGTGAGTCATCCACCAGACTTCGAAGCACGTCGAGAACAGCGATGAGGCGGCGGGAAGCTACACGCAGATCGTGCACGGCCTCATCAGAGTTTGTCCGGCGGGTTCGTTCCCATTCCTTGCGCAGCCGCTGCCAACGAGTGTCGAGGGTTTGAAGAAGTATGTTCTGTTCGGGCACGCGCTTTCCTGCCCAAATTGTACATGATTCATTGCCAGAGGGCGGGGCGCGCGCCGTCAGCCGACGGCGGGCGCCCGTGCGAGGAGGATTAAAATCGGAAGTAGAATCCGACGGAGGGTTGTGCGAGGTGGGTGATCTTGTCGAGCTTTAAACTGTCGATCGTGAAGTCCGGCACCTTGTATACGAGTCCACGATATTCGGTGCGGACTCCAAAGTTTTTCGTGACGTCGAAATTCACTCCGCCGCCGTAGAGAAACGTCGCTTTCGTCTGCCGGGCGGCTCCGCTGACCACAAATTTATCAGTGGGGTCAAACACCAGTGCGCCGGCTCCGGCCAGAGCATAAGGCCGTACCCTGCGAACATTCACGGGGATGTGCGCGACAAACGCTCCCGTGATTTCGTGAAAATTGGCTTGTAGTGACGATCCGCCAAAGGATCCGAGATAGTTTTGCGTGTTCCGCGTGAAGCCGTAATTGCCTTCGACTCCAGCCCAGCGACTGAACTGGTATGAATATCCGAGAAGGAAACCACCTGATTGCGTCGCGCTGTGGGACGTCGTCCCGCCAGTCGTGTCTTTCGTTATCAACGCGGTCCCCTGAATAGTAACCTGTGAAGGATTCTCCACCTGCGCCATGGCTGTTGTTCCGAAAACAAAAACCACAACGACGGCCGCCAGCAAAGCGCTGGCTCCACTCCTGGAAACAATCGATTTATTCATTGTCTAAAACCTCCTTGAGATTCACCGGTCTTTTTGCAACGGCGCTGCCAATTGCTAACTCATTGAAATTTGTGCGAAACGAGCGGAGTAGCGCGGCGCGTTCGCGAAAAGCTTCGCGAAATCGCGACGCGAGTCGCGAAAAACTCCGGCTGAGTTATGAAGCTTGCAAGGCGTTCCTGGATTCGATGCCGGGCCGCTGCAAACGCTTGAACCTCGCGCCATGCGAGCAAAGCCAGAATGACCATGCCGGACAAACCGAACACGGTGCCGGCCACCAAAGCGTAAATTTTCAGCAAATAAAGCACGGGTTACCTCCTTCGATCCCGCAAGACGCGTCTTCCTGCATCGGCAACCAGCGAGATCCCGGCGATCAACAGCAGCACGAGAAAAATGACTATCAGAACCAGCTCATAACTCACGCGACCAGTGATGCACGGGGTATGCCAGAACAAAATGGTTGGAGCCGCAGATTACGCGAATCACGCGGATGGGCGCGCAACCTGTTTCTACGATTGGGATTGCAAGTGTGATAGCGCGCCCATCCGCGTGATTCGCGTAATCTGCGGCTAATCAGAAACAGCAGGGTCGTTCGCGAAAGCCTTCACGAAATCACGAACGGTTCGCGAAAGACTCAGGGCTTGGAGGATTTGGTTTGGTGGGGATCATCGCTGGAAGCGCCGCCGCAGAGGCGTTCCTGCTGGATCCAGCGAATTACATAGGATGGACAGTTTTCAATTGCGATGTTTCTGGCCTTGGCCGAACACAGAAAGACCATCGCCTCGCGGTCTACAAAGGTCACATTCGCAAGGTCAAGGGCGACCGTTTCGGATTCGCTGCCTTCGCTGGTGAGCGTGCGCTCCACCTCCGGCAGATATTCTTTAGTGAGCTGGCCGCAGAGCCGCACCCGGCATTTTTCGTTTTCTCGACTTGGAGTAATCTTTAACACGGACTTGGTGACTCTCCTTCTACTATACCCTGCAAGCCACGGACCATAACATAATCACGGATTACCGCGGAACAAGTGCTTATTGATCTTCAGCGTCCTGATTTTCGATTCAAGCGTCGATGCGGGCATACCGAGCCGAGCTGCCGCCCCATCCGGCCCGGCGATGCGCCCGCGCGTTTCTTTCAAAACAGCTTCGATGTGAGCCTTCTGCTGCTCGCGTGTGCTTTCGACGGCGGGCGCGGCGATTTCTGCGCTTCCCTGGGATTCCTGCGGCAGTGTGCCGGGATCGAGCCGAAACACTTCGGCCTCTGCTAGAATCACCCCGCGCTCGATGACATTTTGCAGTTCGCGAATATTGCCTGGCCAGGAGTACTGCTGCATTGCATCGAATGTCCGCTTCTCGATCTGGCGAATACGTTTTCCCATCCGGCCCGCGAAGCGGGAGATGAAGTAATCCACCAGAACCGGGATGTCATCCGCCCGCTCCCGCAAAGAGGGAACGCGCATCGGAAAGACATTCAGCCTGTAATAAAGGTCGGTGCGAAAACGTCCGTCGGCAACCTCGCGTTCCAGGTTGCGATTGGTTGCAGCGATGACACGTACGTCCGTGTGGATAGTCTTGTTGCCGCCTTTTCCTGAAGCACTCTCAGCAGCGCGATCTGCATTTCCTGTGTGAGTTCGCCGATTTCGTCCAGAAAGATTGTTCCGCTATGGGCCGTCTCGAAACGTCCGATCCGCTGCTGCAAGGCGCCGGTGAATGCGCCCTTTTCATGCCCAAATAATTCGCTCGCAATCAGTTCAGCCGGGAGCGCGGCGCAATTGACTTTTACCAGCGCGCGTCCGGACCGGGGCGACCGCTTGTGAATCGCATGAGCCACCAATTCCTTGCCCGTTCCAGTTTCTCCGGTGATGAGGACGGTGGAATCCGTGGGCGCCACCTTGTCGATTGCGCCCAACACATTGCGAAGAGACTGTGACGAGCCGACGATCTCTTCATAGATCGAACGTTGAACAATCTCATCCTGGAGCAGACGATTCTCGGCCTGGAGCTGTTCTTTGAGCGCCGTGATCTCTTCGTATGCGAGAGCGTTCGAGACGGCGATAGAGACAATTTCCAAAACATCCTGAAGCAGCTGCACTTCGCTGTCGTCGAATGCACGCTTCTCGAATGAGACGAAATCCACAGCACCGATGACCTCGTCGCGCTTTATCAGGGGCAGGGAGATATAGCTCTGGACGCCGTACTGCAGAAGTTTTTCGTCCCGCGGAAACAGTTGCTCCCGCTGAAGGTCCCTGCAAACGAAGGGCCGGCGGGAAGACGCCACCGCACTGACGTGATGATCACTGAGCCGTTGCTTGACAGATTCCTTGGGAGCAGGCATTTTGCTGCGAGCCGCTACGCGCGCCAGGACACTCTCGACGGGCTCGCCGGCCTTCCTGTCGATGCCCTCGACATGTAGAGAATGCAGCCGGGCGTACTCACCCTCGATCACGAACACGGCTACTGCGTTGAAGTTGATCGTGGGCTTCAGTGCGGCGATCAGCGATTCGAGCACTTCCGCCAGTTCAAGATGGCTCGCCGCCCTCGCCACGTCGAGTATGAGCCGCGCACTCGACTGGACCCCATCACCGGCATCAAGACTTTGCTGACTCGCACTTTTCATGTTTGAACCAGTATAACGTAGCTACGTCCGGACGATTTCGGTCTCGGGCGTCGGCCGACTCGCAAGGATTTTGACAAAATCCGTCAGATAGCCGGGTTGAGTTTTCTGGCGGATCATCACTGCCGACCACGTTCGATGAAGACCGGCTCGTGTCAGCCGCACTGCTTTCAAAGCACCGGATTCCAGGTACGGCGCCGCCGCCCATCGCGCTATCAAAGTGATTCCCATTCCCGCCTTTACCATCTCCAGGATGGCCTCAGTCAGTTCGAACTGAGAGTGCGCGCGTGGAACAACTCCTGACGGAACCAGTACCTGTTGATACACCGTCAACTCTTCTTTCGGCGCGGTATAGGTGATCAGATGTTCGTTGGCGAAGTCCTCGGCCACCAGAAAGGCTTTGCGGGCAAGCTGATGATCCGGGTGCATCACAATGACAGCTTCGTCTTTGAAGATCGCCTTGTAGAGCAGCCGTTGATTCCGGACTTTCGTTGAAGCCACCGCCAGATCGAGCTTGCCGTCCAGTAACGCGTGAAATGGACGTCGGGTGGCTTCCGCCAGAATGCGTACTTCGACTTTTGGATATCGCTCCTTGAACAACTTCAGCCGGCAGGGCAACCAGTGGTAACAGGTGTAGCACTCGGTGCTAAGTCGCAGAACGCCTTCAAATTGTTCGGAGCGGCCTCGAATTTCCTCCTCGGCGCGGCTCAGTTCGTTCAGAACACTTCGCGCGGAATCCAGGAGCCGTTCGCCTGCCGCCGTCAGGATCATCCTTTTAGATACCCGCTGAAAAAGCGTGGTACCCAGCCGGTCTTCAATATCACGTAACTGGTGGCTCAAGGCCGATTGCGTGAGGTTCAGATGATTTGCCGCGCTCGTAACGCTGCCCTGGTCCGCAATTGCCGTCATCAGTTTCAGATGGCGCACTTCAAGACTGAGCATGAATATTCTTCATCATCCCGATTCGAACAATCGATTAGACTCATGTTCGTTTGAACTATACCATGCCTGCATGACGACAGGCGTCCTGTTCCTCACACTCCTTGCACAACTTGCACAAATCGAGGGCCGGGTTTTCATGGCCGGCGGGAACCAGGCTGTCCCTTTCGCGAGAGTGGCCGTTGTGCAGTCCGGACAGCCTGTTAACGAGCAATATACCGACAGTCTTGGGCGATTCGGTTTCTCTCTTCCCGCGCAAGGCCGGTA
>QHXD01000771.1:7423-7951 GCA_003223895.1 Acidobacteriota bacterium | reverse complement strand
TGTCGAATCAACCGTGGCTGATTCTTGCGGCGCTCGTCACGGTCTACATCGTACTCGGTGTACTGTATGAGAGCTTCATCCACCCGATCACGATTCTGTCCACGCTGCCCTCGGCCGGCGTCGGCGCGCTGCTGGCATTGTTGATCACGAACTCCGAACTCAATGTGATCGGCATGATCGGCATCATTCTGCTGATCGGCATCGTGAAGAAAAACGCGATCATGATGATTGACTTCGCTCTTGTCGAAGAAAGGACCGGCAAAAGCCCCCTCGAATCCATCTACCGGGCTTGCCTGCTGCGGTTCCGTCCGATCATGATGACGACGATGGCAGCGCTGCTCGGCGGTTTGCCGCTTGCATTAGGGAAAGGAACGGGATCGGAGATGCGGCAGCCTCTCGGAATAACGATTGTCGGTGGTTTGATGGTGAGCCAGCTTCTGACGCTTTACACGACGCCGGTTGTCTATCTCTACCTCGATCGGCTGCGCCTCTGGTTGAAGCGCTTTAAATTTTCGCCGCGCCTCGCGG
>QHXD01000771.1:6850-7385 GCA_003223895.1 Acidobacteriota bacterium | reverse complement strand
GCCCGCGACTACATTTGGGATCAGCGTTCGGTCTGAATGTAGTCGCGGGCTTTAGCCCGCGTTCTCCTGATGGTTGACTTGGGCGAATGCCGATGCTACGTTGCCCCAATAACAGAGGAATATATGGATAAGACCTATCGAACCAAGATTGCCGCCCTTTGGTTTCTCCTCGCCGTAGCGATGCTGGTCAGTGTCCCGGGATTTGCCCAACCCGCTCGTCCGCAAAATCCACCCGATATTTCGGGTGAATGGAGTTTGACGAGTAACGAGGATCCAGGGGCGCTGGGCGGCCTCGGGCAACCTCCATTGGGCGACTATCTGGGGATTCCATTCAATGATGCGGGCCGCCTGAGGGCGGACACGTCTGCAGAGTCCATCTGGGGAACGCCGGAATATCAGTGCAGACCTCACTCGGCCCCACACCAGTGGCGCGGGCTCGGAGGCGGGCGAATCCTCAAGGAACAGGATCCGTTGACGCGGGATGTCAGGGCTTATCACATCCAGTTCATGCGGTCTTTGGACTGGCCGATTTACA
>QHXD01000771.1:6283-6813 GCA_003223895.1 Acidobacteriota bacterium | reverse complement strand
AGGATGGCTTCCTCAAGCGCGGTGGCCCCCAAACCAGCGACGTGTATACGATGACGGATTACATTACGCGCCACGGCGAGATCCTGACAATCATCACCGTTATAGACGATCCCATCTATCTGGACGAGCCTTTCGTTCAATCGACGACTTACGTAATCGACCCGGCCGGCACTGTGGCTACCGAGACCTGCAACGGTTCGGCTTTCGCCGAGAATGGCGGAACAGACCGGCATCATGTACCGCATTTCCTTCCGGGCCAGAACACTGCTTTGAACGAGTGGCTGAAGGTGGAGGACTGGGTACCCGAAGAGCCGACCAGGGGCGGAGTGAAGACGATATATCCCGAGTACCGATCGACGTTGAACAAGTCCGTCAGCCTGAGCAGCCTGTCAGTTCCGGCTTCCCGGTCGGCCGTTTCGGCAGACAAGAAGATCGCTGACCAGAGTCCCAGAGACGGAGAGGTGCACATTCTGCCGGTGCAGGAGAACATCTACATGCTGGTCGCGGACGGGACAAACCTTACTGTGTCC
>QHXD01000771.1:0-6192 GCA_003223895.1 Acidobacteriota bacterium | reverse complement strand
CGGGATTCAGTTCGGGTGGTCCAGTCCATTCATGAACACGATCATCAGCTCACCGGTTCCGCCGAAGCCCCTTCGCTACATCATCAACACCAGCGCCGCTCCGGACCACATCGGAGGCAATGAGAAGATCGCGAGTTCCGGTTTCTTTCCACGCGGCGGCGGATTCGGCGGGGCCGTGCCAAACTCGGGACGGACTGCATCCGTGATCGCGCATGAAAATGTGCTCAACAGGATGAGCGCGCCGGCCGGCAAAGAGGCACCCACTCCGGAGCGTGCCTGGCCGACGGATACGTATTTCGACGAGTTCTATAAGCTCTCATCGTATTTCAATGGTGAAGCAGTGATCGTCTATTTCGAGCCGCAGGCAAACACGGACGGCGACAGCATCGTATTTTTCCGTCACTCCGAGGTCATCAGCGCCGGCGACATCTTTTCGACCGTCAGTTATCCCATCATTGACATCGAGAAGGGCGGAAGCATCCAGGGTGTTCTCAAGGGCCTGAACCACATTCTCGACCTGGCCGTTGCCGAGTACCGATCGCAAGGCGGCACCTGGATTATTCCCAGTCGCGGGCGGCTCTCGGACACCGCCGACGTGGCGTCGTACCGGAACATGATCACGATGATTCGGGACCGCGTTCAGGATATGATTACGCGGGGCATGACCCTCGAGCAGGTAAAGGCGGCACGGCCGACGATGGATTTTGATGGACGGTACGGTTCTAAAACGGGTTCATGGACTACAGACATGTTTGTCGAGGCGGTCTACCGAAGCCTCAAGGAGAAAAAATAATGCAGAGAATGTTTGTTGTCGCCATTGCTGTGGCTTTGTTGGCCGGCACTGCAGCGTATGCTCACCACTCCTATGGCGCCACATACGACGTCACTAAAGAAGTCAAACTCGAAGGGAAATTGGTCCAGTTTGTTTTTCGCAATCCGCATTCCTTCGTTCACGTCCAGGCTCCGGACCAGAACGGCGTCGAACAACGGTGGGCTGTGGAGTGGAGCGGAACCGCCCAGCTCGGCAATGCCGGTGTGAAGCGGGAAACGCTCAGAGTCGGCGATGAGATTACCGTGGTCGGGCGTCCTTCGCGCGTTCCCGGCGAGTACAGGCTGCTGATGCTCACGCTCAAGCGGCCGGCGGACGGATTTGCGTGGGGAACGCGTCAGGGCGAAGCTGTCGATTAGGACCATGGTTTTTAGAAATCTGCGCTTCTTGTGTGTTCCTGTGCTTCTTGTGTTCCTGATCCCGTCGCCCGTCAGGGCTCAGCGTGGAGGCCGCGGCCAGCCACCTGCCACCGCGCGCCAGGCTGCAGCGCTCGACGTCACGGGCTACTGGGTTTCCGTCATCATGGAAGACTGGAAGTTTCGCATGGTCACGCCAAAGAAAGGTGTGTACGACACCCTGACGCTTAATGCGGAGGGCCGTCGCATTGGCGATGCCTGGGATCCGGCCCGGGATGAAGCAGCCGGCGAGCAGTGCAAACTTGGGAAAACGACAATACTCTCCGTATCGACACCGATGCCGGAACCCAGACTCGCGTGTTTCATTTCGGTGCGACGGCCGCGCCCGCTGGAGAACCGACCTGGCAGGGATATTCCGTTGCCGAATGGGAATATGCTCCAGGAGGCCGCGGCACACAATCCCGGCTCGGCAATCTGAAAGTGGTGACCACCAATCTGCGTCCCGGCTACGTGCGCAAGAACGGTGCGCCCTACAGTAAAAGCGCAGTCGTAACCGAGTACTACGACATCAACACACTTCCGAACGGCGATCAATGGCTCACCGTGACGACAAAAGTCGAAGACCCTCTCTATTTCAGCCGCCCCTACTTGACCAGTTCGGATTTCAAAAAGCTTCCCAACGCCAATGGGTGGAATCCCACTCCCTGCTCGGCAAGGTAAACACGAATTCGCAACATCACGCTTTGTAGTACAATGCCTTCCAATATGAGACCCCGTCCACCGGCCCAACGGCGTCGACAAATTCGAGGGGACTTTATGGGGTGGTTCAACGTCTATGGGTCGTTCCGGCAAATCATTCAGGATCTGATTGCGCCAAGTCTGGAAGCCATCCAGGGCAAACTGGAAGCAATTAATGCCCGGGTCGATGCGCTGAACGTCAAGCTCGATGCCAGGATCGATGGGCTCGATGCCAAGATCGATGGCCAGAACACCAGGATCGATGTTCTGGACACCAAGATCGATGTTCTGGACATCAAGATCGAAAGCATGCGATCCAGCCTGGATGCCAAAATCGAGAGTTTGCGAGCGGAAGTTCACGGTCTGCGCGGTGAATTTCAGGAGCTTCGTCTGGACGTTCGTCAAAAATGGGAGCAGTCACTCGAGGTTCACGAGCGGCTCGCTGCGGTCGAAGCAAAGCTCGAAATAAGATAAGTCATTCCCGCTCGCCATGCTGGTCACAACTCCAGAGCTTCGCATCGAGGCACCTCCTGAATTCGCTGCGTTTCGCGCTCGGCTCGAGTCACTCGATCCGAAGGTCTTCGCCGGGATCCTGCAGCTTCTCGGGATCAAGGACGCGGGACCCGCTATTCGCGTCATTCTCGCGCCGGAAAGCTCGGACCTGGCCCGTCAAACGCCGCCGTGGATAGCCGGATTCGCAGTGGGCGGAACGGACCTGGTGGTGATATTTCCTGCCAGGACGCCCGGATATCCGGACAACTCGCTCGAAGACGTGCTGCGTCATGAGGTCGCGCATGTGCTCGTTTCACGCGCTGCGGCGGGACAGCCGGTTCCGCGCTGGTTCAATGAAGGTCTTGCCATGGCTTCAGAAGGCTCATGGGGACTGGAAGATCAAACCCGAGTTCTATACGAACTCGTTCTGGGGCCGCGAATAACTCTTACCGACATCGACCGACTCTTCCTCGGCGACCGCCGCAGTCAGGACCGCGCATATGCGTTGTCCGGGGCCTTCATCCGGGATCTGCTCCGGCAGGCTGGTTCCGCAGCACCCGGCAAGATCCTCGACCGGCTCAAGCGCGGTGCTCCTTTTGATGTGGCTTTCGCTGACGGGACAGGTCGAAATCTATACGACGCCCAATCTGACTTCTGGCGGCGCCAGCGGATCTGGACCACATGGGTTCCGATCGTCACATCATCGGCAACCCTGTGGTTGCTCGTAACGTTCATTGCCTTGCTTGCCATACGCAGACGGCGGCAGAAGGACGCGGAAATCAGAAACAAGTGGGAGCAGGAGGAAGCAGAGTCGGATCCGAGTGATGAACTGTAGTTTTTTCAATGATTTACTGCCATCTCTCTGGCCGCATCAGATTTCTTCTGGAATTATACATGTCCCTCCCGTACCTTTCGTAGTGCACCGCAGGGATGTGGTCGATCCGAGAAGGCTCGAATGGAGTTGAGCGCCCCTCAGAAGATTCCACGAATCTACTCACCTCTATTCTGCATCCGATTTCCCGACGGACTTTCGGGAGCAAGGGATTCTTATGAAGATTCTTGTCGTTGATGACGAGCCGGATTTTCGGGCAATGTTGCGGGAATGGTTGTTCCGCCAGGGACACGATGCTCACGACGTGAGTGACGAGCGCGAAGTCCTCAAGATTCTCCAGCAATCACACTACGATCTGGTCACACTCGACCTCATGATGCCTCAAGCGAACGGTTTGACGCTGGTTTCCCAGATTCGCAACGTCAGTCCTAAAACTCAAGTCATCGTGGTTTCCGGCGAGGCTGACGTGCGGGTTGCGGTTGAAGTGATCAAAGCCGGGGCTCAGGCCTGCATGGCGAAGCCAGTCGAGTTCGAAGCGTTTCGAGAGGAGTTGACTCGCCTGAAGAACACGCTGGGACTGAACTCGTCCGTACCCGGACGGTCGGTGGTTTCCGACGTGGCGACATCCTAGGTGGAAGCAAACATGGTTACCGCGATCGACAGCAAAAGCTCAGCGACCTACGTTCGAAGACTGGAGCATCTTCTTGATGCCAGCCGGCTGCTGAACTCGACTCTGGAATTATCCGAACTGACCGAGATCGTTCTTCGAATCGTACAGGACGAAATACCAGTAGACCGCTGCACTCTCTTTGTTGTCGATCGCAAACAAAAGCTGTTGCGCTTGTTTATAGGTCTGGGGGGCCATGCGGCTGTAACCGGCGAGCCTCTTGATATCGAAGACGCGTATGCGGACGAGCGATTTCAGCAAAAGTTCGATGAACAATTTGGTTACCGAACCAAAGATGCGCTCTGCCTGCCGGTCTTCAACTGCGATGGGGTTATCGTCGGGGTCCTGCAGTTACTCAATCGCACACGGCCATTGAATCGCGAAGACAAGGAATTCCTCGACAGCATGTGCACCTACCTTGGATTGGCGCTTCACAACGCCTGGGTCCACCGGGAACTCGTAGAGAGCAGGAAAGCCGAACAGGAACTGCGCCAGATTCGAGACCGGCTCGAGCAGGCGGAAAAGCTGTCGGCGATGAACGAATTAGTGGCCGGCATCATCCATGAAATGAAAAATCCCCTGGCTGTCGCCATCGGCTACTGTTCCTTGATGGAAGAAGAAGTGACAGCCCCTGTGACAGAGCGCGTCAGCAAGGTCAAGACCGCTGTAGCTCAGGCACTGAAGGTCGCCAAGAACTTTCTGAATTTCGCGCGCTCGGCCGGAGAGCGGGTACCGACGGACGTTAATTCGCTGATCACTCAAACTACCGAGCTGCTCACGTACGATTTTCGGAGCCGGCGCGTAAAGCTGGTATGTGAATTGGACCACCTGCCAATAACCTGGGTCGATCCCGGGAGTATCCAGCAGGTTCTGCTGAACCTTCTGAAGAACGCGCACCAAGCTGCCGGCGACAAGGCAGGCGGTGGAACAATTTCGATCCGATCCTCGCACAATTCCGAACGATCGACGATACGTATCGAGATATCGGATGACGGTCCGGGCATTCCGGCCGAGGTGCAGTCACGAATTTTTGAGCCGTTCTTTACTACGAAACCGAGCGGGTCAGGGACCGGCCTCGGGCTTGCCGTTTCGAAACGCATCATCGAGGCACACTGGGGAAAGCTGACGTTTGAAAGCACGCCCGGACAGGGTGCGACTTTTATTATTGAATTGCCTGTCCACGAGTCCACCTTCTAACCTGCATCCAGGTTCGAAAAAACCAAAATGTAGTCGCGGGCTTTAGCCCGCGTTCGCTCCCGGAACGCGGGCTAAAGCCCGCGACTACATACAGCTATCTGTTAAACTTGACGCCGTCTTTCAGGAGCTTTTCATAACGCTCGGGATCCACATTGTTCTCGGCGCAGATGTACTCCTCGAGACGCGTGCCTTCCCGGAACATGATGGTAGAGCGAAGGGTCCAAGGCCCGGTCAGGACCATGGGATCTTCCATGGTGACCTCGTAGTTGATCTGGTCCTTGTCCACGCGGGTATAGCGCTCCGTGATATGCAGCGCTTCCGAGTGAAAGGTCCCGGTGCCCGCCAGCCAGGTCTTGTCGTTGAAACCAATAACGTCCACTACCAGAGTGTCCCCTTCCCAGTGCCCGACCGAATGGCCCATGTAGCTCGGGATCAGATCGTCAGGATGCTTCGCGTTCAGCGGAATGATGCGAAAGACGTTCATGTACTCGTACAGCACGACGATCTGCTTTGGAGTCTGGATGATCTGCTGTGGGAAAAGGCCCAACATCACGGTTCGGGGTAAACCAGCCGGCAGGCAGAGCGAGGTTGGGTCGTCGATGCCTCTTCGGTTGAAAGCCTCCAGCACCTTCTGGGCAGCCCATGGCTGGTAGGGAGCGCCCTCGCGTCCGGCCGGCCGGTCGTTCGACGACAGAACCACGGGTGCCGCGGGATTACGCCCACTTCCGCCGACACCAACTCCCCCGTTGGCTTCCTCCCAGTTTCCGCGCTGCGTACTGCCGCCCTGCCAGACTCCCGTCAGATCGGGCTTTCCGTCGGAGGCGCGAGGAACCGCGCTTTTTGCCGCGGCCTTCGGCGCAGGGCCGCGGCCGGGCGCTGTCTGCGCGAACGTGGAAACCTGCCACAAGCCCATTGCGAGAACTGCCGCCAGAATGAAGCCGCGCATCATCGCACCTCCACGGCAGGAGCATTTCCTCCGTCCCCCGTGCCTGATGGAGGCCCGAAAAACATTTTCTGGCCTCCGGATAAAGTGATCTCACGTGAGTGTGCCCAATTCCCGCCGTCGCGTGCGCGCCATCCG
>QHXD01000770.1 GCA_003223895.1 Acidobacteriota bacterium | reverse complement strand
CGTACATCAAGCTTGTGTTTCTCCCGGAGTGGCTGGCCATTTTCCTGACAGTTCTGTGGATACTCGCGGTCACGAATGCGATGAACATCATCGATATTCTCGACGGACTCGCTGCCGGAGTCGCCATCATCGCAGCGATCTCGATTGCGATCGCAAATTTCATGTCCGGCCGCGATTCGGTGGCGTTTCTTTCTCTGGTTCTGGCGGGCGCCACACTGGGTTTTCTGCGCCATAACTTCCACCCGGCCAGGATCTTTCTAGGCGACGCCGGCAGCATGTTCATCGGATTCATGCTTGCCGCTCTCTCGATGAACGCAGGCTATACCCGAGTCAATTTACTTGCGGTGATCAGCCCCGTGCTGATTCTGGGTATCCCGTTATTCGATCTTGCACTCGTGATGTTCATTCGATGGCGGAGCGGCCACCCCGTCACTAAAGGGAGCCCGGACCATTTTGCGCTGCGCCTGCGCCGGTGCAAGCTTTCGGTGCGTGAAACCGCTATTACGACTTACGTGATCGGGCTGCTGCTTTCGGGCGCCGCCCTTGTGATCAGCCAGATCCCGCTGGTATGGGCCATCGCCACAATGACCGGAACGCTGTCGCTTGCGTGTCTGTCGGCCTACCTGTTGATGAAAGTGGATATGCGATCGTGAAAAGAGTTGTCATCATCGGTGGCGGCCTTGCGGGCGTGAGCGCCGGCCATCACCTCCTGGAGTACGAACCTGTCGTTCTGGAAAAGGAATCGGCCATTGGCGGTCTCTGCCGTTCTTTTACGCAGGACGGCTTCACGTTCGACTGCACAGGCCACCTGATTCACTTGAAGAATCAGTACACCAAAGATCTCATCGCCCGCCTTCTGCCCAATGCTTTCGATGCGCACGAACGGCTTGCTGCAATCTATTCGAAATCCACGGTGACTCCTTACCCGTTTCAGGCGAATACGTACGGCCTGCCGCCCGAAGTCATCAAGGAATGTGTCGTGGGCTTCGTCGAAAGCATGCACGTCAACGGCGATGGCAGTCCGAAGAATTTTCACGACTGGGTGCTCAGGACATTTGGACAAGGCATCGCAAAGCACTTCATGCTTCCCTACAATGAAAAATTCTGGAAACAGGACCTGCGGAACATCACATCAGACTGGGTGAGCTGGTCGATCCCCAAGCCGACGCTCGAAGAAGTGGTCAACGGCGCTTTGGGCCTCACGAACAAAGGAATGGGCTATAACCCGAAGTTCATTTACCCCAAAAACGGCGGTATCGACTGCCTCCCTCAGGCGCTGGCGCGTCCCGTAAAGAAGGTGTACACGAATCAAACCGTCGAATACATCGATCCGAAGAAGAAATACGTCCGGCTGGCGAGCGGCCTGGAAGAACCCTATGATTTTCTGATTTCCACGTTACCGCTGCCGCTGGCGTACCGGATGCTGAAGGACACACCGGATGATCTGAAGTTCGACGCCCAAAGGCTGAACGCAATTTCGATCTTGAATATAAACATCGGCATCGACCGGCCGCACGTGAGCGATCAGCATTGGATCTATTTTCCGGAAGACCAGTACGTCTTCTCACGCGTTGGTTTCCCGATGAATTTTTCGAAATCGGTGGCTCCTGAGGGGACCAGTTCGATTTACATCGAGATCACGCATCCGGCTAACGAAAGCCCGAACGTCGAAGAGGCCTACGAGCGTTCCATTCAGGATCTCCAGAAATGCGGACTTCTGCACCCGGGTGACCGCATTCTCACTCGCCATGTTCTCGACATCAAGTATGCGTACGTCGTTTTCGACGACCACCGGCAGGCTCATGTGCAAAGTCTCATCGACTACCTCGAGTCTCGGGACATCTACACCGCCGGCCGTTACGGCCGCTGGGAGTATTTCTCGATGGAAGATTCCATACTGAGCGGGAAAAAGGCCGCGGAAGCAGTCACCAGCAGCATGAGTTCCGTCAAGGCGTATGTATGATCTGGCCTCGTATCAGCATCGTCACGCCCTCCTATAACCAGGTGGGTTTTATCGAGCGCACGATTCAATCGGTGCTCGATCAGGACTACCCTAATCTGGAATACATCATCATGGACGGCGGCTCGACGGATGGCGCCGTTGACGTCATTCGACGATATGAAAAACACCTGGCGTACTGGGTTTCGGAGAAAGACAACGGGGCCGCGGACGCGATAGGAAAAGGTTTTTCGAAGGCCACCGGAGAGATCTTCGCTTACCTCAATTCGGATGATCTCTATGTTCCCGGCGCGCTCCGCGCTGTCGCCGAAACCATGCAGGATCCCACGGTCGACGTCGCATATGGAAATACCTACTGGATCGATCACAGGGGCGAGTTGATCGCAGAACAAAGGCAGACACCGTTCATGTCCATGGGGTATCTGTACGGCGGCTCGACGCTGCAACAGCAGTCCACGTTCTGGAGAAGCGATCTCTACCGGAAATGCGGCGGCATGGATGCGTCATTCGGCTTTGCTTTCGACACGGATTTGTTCTTCCGATTTATCGCCTGCGGCGCTCGATTCCGGTTCGTGAACAAGTTTCTCGCGTCATTTCGAATTCATCCGGCCTCCAAATCGTCGAACGACGAGATTATCTGCCGGCGGGACCTGCAACGGCTGCGGAACCAGCACCTGCCCT